>JACQAG010000043.1 GCA_016195085.1 Pseudomonadota bacterium
ATGAACGCTGTGAAATACGCTATTCTGGTGGCGCATGACGTTGGTCCCTTCCGTGTTCAGAAACGTTGCCAGACGTTCCAGACGCAGATGAATCAACGTCATGCGCCCTGTCTACAAAAACTAAACCGGACAGCCGTGGATCAAGTCCGGGCATGACGATAATCGAAGAAAGATCCACCACGGAGACACGGAGGGCACGGAGGAGAAAGAAGGATCTCGCGCGCGAAGCGCGCAGAAATCATTCTCGTCTCCGTGTCCTCTGTGTCTCCGTGGTGAACCTCGTAATGCTGAAGCGTCCACACGAATGCATTGCGCCCAACGGCGATACGACTACCATGGGCTCAAACAAGGCACCAAGGGAGGAAGCCATGATGGGATCCGACCGCATCGGCGCAGCCGCGAGCCTCCGGCGCCTCGCGCTTGCCGCAGGTTTCATGCTCGCGGCGGAGCCGGCTCTGGCCGCGGCACCGGCGCCGGCGCCGATCACGCCGGCGCTCATCGAGGCGGCGAAGAAGGAAGGCAAGGTCGTCTTCTACACCTCGATCGACGTGCAGGTGATCGAGAACCTGGCCAAGTCCTTCGAGGCGGCCTATCCCGGCGTTTCCGTCCAGGTCGAGCGCAACGGCGCCGAGCGCATCTTCCAGCGCCTGGCGCAGGAGCGCGGCAGCAGCATCTACGCCGCCGACGTGCTCGAATCCTCCGACCAGACGCATTTCCTCGCCTGGAAGCGCCAGGGCTGGCTCGAGCCGTTCCTGCCGACCGAGGTGGCGGAGAAGTGGCCTGCCGCCGAGCGCGACCCCGATGGCTGCTTTGCCAGCGTCCGCTACACGCTCTCGGCCATGGGCTACAACACCAAGCAGGTGAAGCCGGAAGACGCGCCCAAGAGCTATGCCGATCTTCTCGACAAGAAATGGAGCGGCAAGATCGTCAAGGCGCATCCGGGCTATAGCGGCATCATCATGACCGCCACCTTCGCCATCAGCCAGGCACTCGGCTGGGAGTATTTCGAGAAGCTGGGCAAGCAGCGGGTCATGCAGCTGCAATCGGCGACCGAGCCGCCGAAGAAGATCGCCTTGGGCGAGCGGGCGATCATGGCCGACGGCTCGGAGTACCTGGTCCTGCAGATGAAGGAGAGCGGCAGCCCGGTCGACGTGATCTATCCGAGCGAGGGCACGCCCATTGCCATCGGCGGCTTGGCCATCGCCAAGAACATGCCGCATCCGAACGCGGCCAAGCTGTTCGTCAGCTACTTCTTTTCCCGCGAGGGCCAGCAGCTGATGAGCGACGTCGCGGCTCTGCGGTCCTTCCACCCCGAGGTCAAGCTGAAGGCCGGCCGCAAGCCCCTCTCCGAGATCAAGATCCTGCGCTCCGACCCGGCGGAGCAGGAGAAGGCCATGGAGACCATCAAGCAGAAGTACGCGCAGTATTTCGGGATTTGACCGGCGAAGGGCTCGTCTCCGAAAGCGGATCCTGCCGATGGCGAGCGATTTTCCGGAGCGGGATTGGAGGGTTCTGAGAGAGCTCCATCCGATCGCACTCGATCGCCTTTGCCGCCGTATCCTCGATGAGATCGGGAGCATCGGTGCCGATACGAGCCGGAGCAACCATGAACGATATCTCGCGATCTTCCGTCTGATTAAGGATCGCGACGACGAGATCGCCGACGCATTCAACGACATGCGGAGATCGAGAGCCGTGATGCGGCTTTGCGTCATACAGCGCCTCGACCTGCTCACCGAAGCGGAGTTTGCGCGTTTCACCGAGGGGACGCAGAGGACGGTACGAAGCGTTCTCGGGATTGACCGGGGGTAGCCCGCTCGGACCCAACTCAGCCGTCCTGGCGCCAGCCTGCCTAGAGCCCGTTGCGTATTGGCGGGCAAATGCAGCATCGGGCGTTGTGCTTGAGGCATCGAGCCGATGAATATCTATGGTATCTATCAAGTAGTTTGAGAACCAGCGCTGGGGTGCTGCGATGGCTGAAACCGGCACCGCAAAATTGTTCAAGTACGGCCGCAGCCAGGCGGTGCGGCTGCCCAAATCCTTTCGGTTGCCCGGCAAGGAAGTACGCGTCCGGCGCGTCGGGCGCGGCGTCCTGCTGGAGCCCGTGGAGCGGGACCTGCGGGACATCGAGGCAGTCTTCGCCGAGATCGACCGCTTGGGCGGCGCCGATTTCCTCACCGAGCGACGGCCGGGGCAGCCATCGATACCGCCTGCGCGTCCCGTGTTCGAGGAATAGTCGGGCTCGACACCGACACCGTGATCGCGGCCATCAACGGGCGCGCGCTCCGCAACAACACCATCCTGAACCGCGCCTTTGAAGAGAGTGAGATGACCGAGCCCTGTGACCTCTCCGCCGTCGAAGCGCGCCGTCTCATCGGCGCCAAGCAATTGTCGCCGGTCGAGCTCCTGCGGAGCTGCCGCCGCCGCATCGATCGGGTGAACCATGCGGTCAAGGCGGTGACCGACACGATCTGGGGCCGCGCCATGCGGGAGGCGAAGGCGGCGGAGAAAGCCGTTATGGCCGGCGACGACTTGAAGGCGCTGCATGGCCTGCCCCTGGGCGTGAAGGATCTTGACGATGCCCAAGGGCTGATCAACAGCTTCGGCTCGCCGATTTTCGCCAACAACCTCGTGAAAGAGGACGACCGGATGGTCCGGCGCTGCCGTGCGGCGGGCGCCATCGTGGTGGGGAAGACCAACGTGCCGGAGTTCGGCGCCGGTGCCAATTCCAACAACCCGGTCTACGGACCCACGGGCAATCCCTTCGACCCCAGGCGCACCCCCGGCGGCTCGTCCGGCGGCTCGGCGGTGGCGCTGGCGACCTCCATGCTGCCGCTCTGCACCGGCTCCGATGGCGGCGGCTCGCTGCGCATTCCAGCGGCGTTCTGCGGCATCGTCGGCTTTCGTCCATCGCCGGGCCTGGTGCCGACCGACACGCGCGCCCAGGGCTGGAACATGATCCCGACCCAGGGGCCGATGGGCCGCAGCGTCGCCGACACCTGCCTCTTGCTCTCGGCGCAGGCGGCGTTCGACGAACTCGATCCCCTGTCGCGGCCGATCGATGGCGAGGTGTTCCTCGATCCCGCTGCCATGGATCTGTCTCGGCTCAGGGTCGGCTACACCGTAGATTGGGGTGTGTGCCCGGTCGACAAGGCGATCGCCGAGACGTTCCGCCGGCGTATCGGGAAGCTCGGATCGCTGTTCAGGGCGTGCGACCGCATCACGCCGGGCATGGGTCGCGCGCACGAGGCCTTCGGCGTGCTCCGCGCGACGGGGATGCTGAACGCCCAGCGTGCCAATTATGCCAAACACCGCAATCTGCTCGGGCCCAACATGATCGCCAACTACGAGGAGGGCTTGCGCTACTCGGCCGCCGACGTCGCCTGGGCGCAAGCCGAGCAGACACGCATCTACCGCGCGGTCCAGGCAGTCTACGAGGACTACGATCTGATCTTGTCGCCGACGGTCGCCATCCCGCCGTTCCCGTGGAGCCAGCTCTACATGAACGAGATCAACGGCAAGCGGCTGAATACGTATTACCATTGGTTCTCGCTCACCTACATGATCTCGCTGACCGGCAACCCCAGCCTGTCATTGCCGATGGGCCTCGAGCCGACGGGAACACCGTTCGGCCTGATGATCACGGGGCCCGCCGCGGCCGATCTCTTCACGCTCTCGGCCGCGCATTCGATCGAGCAGGCCGTCGCCGGCGACAAAGAGCTCTGCCGCCCGGTACCGGATTTGAAGAAGCTGGCGAAGGCCGCCCCGATCACCCGTGACTACAAGGTGACCACACCCCCGCTCGACCGGAAGCCGTGGCGGGGGATCGGCTAATGCAAGCTGGTTGCGGGACTGGTATTCGGACCTAGGCGGGCGGAGGTCGAGATCGCTACAATCCGACCGATTTCAGCAGCTTAGCGATCGTGTGTGGTGCCCGCGTTGCAATCGCCGACGAGGGACACCGCTCGCTTGTGCCGGCCCATGGCCGGGTCTACCGTTGCCGGAAAGGAAATAAGTTTCCGACAGGTAAGGCTCACCAAAGAGGAGATCGGCCATGACACTCAGGGGAAATCGCGGCTTGACGTGGCTCCTGGCCTCGGTCGCCGGGCTGGCGTTTGCCGGCGGCGATGCCGTGGCCCAGCAATTCACCTGCCCGAAGAAGGGCGGCGAGTTCGTCTTCGGCCAGGAAGCCAAGGTCAACAGCCTTGACATGCATACCTCCTCGGCGATCTCGACCCGCAACGTCGCCATGAACATCTTCGAGTCCCTGATGACCCGGGACAACAATTTTAGCCCGATACTCGAGCTGGCGCAGTCGGTGGACATGAGCCAGGACGGCAAGACCTACGTCTTCAAGCTGAGGCAGGGAGTCAAGTTCCACAACGGCAAGCCCATGACCGCCGCCGATGTGGTTGCCTCCTTCGACCGCTACAAGCCGATCGGCATCGACCGCGGCATCCTCGACATCGTCGAGGGCTGGGATGCGCCCGATGCGTCCACCTTCGTCATCCATATGAAGGCGCCGCAGCCGACCTTCCTCGACAATCTGAGCTCGTTCCTGGTGCCGATCGTGATCGTTCCGGCAGAGAACGCCAAGGCGCCGGTGATGCAGCTCGAGCCGGTGGGCACCGGCCCGTGGCAATTCGTCGAGTTCGTGCCCGACAGCCACGTGAAGCTGAAGCGGTTCGACGCCTATACGCCGGATAGCCGCTTCAAGGACATCGACGGCTTCGGCGGCTACAAGCTCGCCTGCGTCGACAGCGTCAGTTTCCGCATCGTGACCGAGCCCGGTGCCCGCGTCGCCGGCATCGAGACCGGC
Organism: Pseudomonadota bacterium; assembly: GCA_016195085.1. Taxonomy (NCBI): domain Bacteria; kingdom Pseudomonadati; phylum Pseudomonadota; species Pseudomonadota bacterium. The sequence continues at coordinate 4,820 of JACQAG010000043.1, forward strand.
GAGCTGCAAGGTGTGGAGGACGTGCCGACGAAGTCCCAGGAGCGTTTGAAGCAGAACAAGGACGTGGTGCTGAAGCCGCTCTACAATTGGTGGATTCAGATCGCCATGGCCAACGTCTCGGCACCGCCCACCGACAATCTCAAGTTCCGCCAGGCGGTGCAGGCCGCCCTCGACATGGACGAGATCATGGAGGCGGCCTCCGACGGCGCCTACAAGCTCAATGTCGGCTACCAGTATCCGGGCCAAGCCGCTTACACCGACGCCGGCAAGGAGACCTACAACCAGAAGAACCCGGCGAAGGCGAAGCAGCTCCTGGCCGAGGCCGGCTACAAGGGCGAGGAGATGGTCCTCTTGACCAACCGCGACTACACCAGCATGTACAATGCCGCCCTGGTCATGTCCGAGCAGCTCAAAGCCATCGGCGTCAATGCGAAGCTCTTGGTGCTGGATTGGCCGGCGACCATTGCGATGCGGACGACGAGCAGCACCGGCTGGAACTGGTTCTTCACCGGCCTCGGCACCGACCCGGTGCTGGGCCCGGTTGCCGGCATCCGCACCTTCGCCGCTCCCAACAGCGTCTATAAGCCGAAGTCCCCCGAGGAGGCCGACAAGCCGTTCAACGCCGCCTTCGGCGAAATGGTGAACGGCGCCACGCCGGAGATCCGCAAGGCCGCCTTCGCCACCGCGCAAAAGCGTCTCCTGGAGCAAGTCTATGCGCTGCCCTTCGGCTCCTTGACCAAGGTGCAGGCGGTCAGGGCGAACGTGCAGAACTATCGTCCCTACCGCATCCCGCGCGCAGCCAACGTCTACTTCTCGGGATGAGCAGAGCTGTTCTACCCTCCCCGTCGCTTGCGCGGCGGGGAGTGGTCACGCTTTCGAGAAGGTAGACATACTTCATCGGACAGCCCGTCTTCGCTAAAGCTTCGACGGGCAGCCTTCGCCGCCTTGCGGCATCTCGCAACGGGAAATAGCCGACTTCTTAAGCTGGCTTGCCAGCCGTAGCCGCGAAGCGGCGAAGGCTGGTTGGGGGACGCGGATTCGAACCTAGGCTGGCGCTCCGGCGGGCACCCTCATGCCCGGCGGCAATAGTCCTCAGGCGAAAGCCCGCGACACATGAGCCTCCTCAGCCGGCGTCGTAGCGCTTGAGCGCCGCCTGATCGAACTCCAGGCTGAGCCCGGGCTTCGACGGCATCGTGAGCTCGCCGTTCTGCTGCACCGGCACTTCCTTGAACAGCGGCGTCAGCCACGGCATGTACTCCACCGTCAGCCCGTTCGGGATGGCGCCGATCAGGTGCACATGCACCTCGGGGATCAGGTGGCTCACGACCGGTAGGTTGAAGGCCTCGGCCATGCCGGCGACCTTCATCCATTGGGTGATGCCGCCGACCCTGACCAGGTCGATCATCGGAATGTCGACCGAGTGCCTTTCCATCATGTGGCGGAACGGCACGATGCCCCAGACATATTCGCCGCCGGCAACCGGGGTCGCGAGCGCATCGGCGACCCTGGCGAGGCCGGCGAAATCGTCGGCGGCGGTGACGTCTTCGAGCCAGAACAACCCGACACCGGCGTCTTCGATGCGGCGGCCGATATCCATCGCCTGCTCCGGCCGCCAGCGCTGATTGATGTCGCACATGAGCTTGATGTCGGGGCCGATCGCTTCGCGGATCAACCGCATGCGCTCGACCTCCTTTTCCGGTGTGGTCTCACCGGGGAGAGCCAGCTGGGTCTTCATCTGGCACCAGCCCTTGTCCTTGAGCGTGGCGGCGGCCTTGACCACCCGGTCGAGTGGCAAGCCCCGCATCAAGGCGCCGCTGGCATAGGTCGGCACCCGGTCGCGCAAGCCGCCGAGCAATTTCCAAAGCGGCAGGCCCAAGGACTTGCCGCGAATGTCCCACAGCGCCATGTCGAGCGCCGACAACGCCAGGTGATAGATCCCGCCCGGCCCGGCCGAGCTGCCCGCGGCGTCGCGCAATTTCTGGTGGACCGCCTCGAGCCTGATGGGGTCCTCGCCGAGGCAGAGCTGGCCCAGCGCGTCGATGGCGTGACGCAACGTGCCGGTCAAGGCGGCGCCGAAATAGGTGACACCCAGGCCTTCCGCCCCGGCATCGGTCGCCACAGTGAGCCAGACGATCGGCCGTTTGCCGCTCGGGTTGTCGGGTGCATTGGCAAGCGGCTCGTCTGCCGGCAGGTTGACGATGCCGGTGCGGATACGGGTGATCTTCATCGCGGGGTTCCGGAAGAGAGAGATGTGCTACCGTCCCTGATGTTTGGGTCAAGGGCAAGGAGGCTCATGATGCCGCTCGACAATACCGCCAGCTGGGGCGTGTCCGAGCGCGCCGCGCGGCTGCACGCCGAGTCGCTGGTCTGGGACGAGCATGGCGGCTTCGGCTACACCACTGCATCAGTCCTGAAGGACCTGGAACGCTGGGGCTCATCCGGCATCGACTATCTCTCGATCAATGCCGGCTATGACGTGATGCCCTGGACCAAAACCTTGGAAGCCACCTCGCAGTATCGCCACTGGATCCGCACCCATCCCGAGATCGTGCTGCAGGTCGAGACCGTCGCCGACATCCACCGCGCCCGCAAGGAAGGCAAGCTCGCAGTCACCTTCGATCTCGAAGGCATGGACGCGCTCAATGGCGACATCGGCATGGTCGACCTCTACTACCGGCTCGGCGTGCGCCACATGCTGTTCGCCTACAACCGCAACAACTTGGCCGGCGGCGGCTGCCACGACGAGGACATCGGCTTGACCGAGTTCGGCCGCCAGGTGGTGCGCGAGATGAACCGGGTCGGCATGGTCGTCGATTGCTCGCATTGCTCCTACAAGACCTCGATGGAGGCGATCGGGCTGTCCGAGGCGCCGGTCATCTATAGCCATGCCAATGCGCGCAAGCTCTGCGACCACGAGCGCAACATCTGGGACGACCAGATCAAGGCCTGTGCGGCGACCGGCGGCGTCATCGGCGTCACCGGTGTCGGCCGCTTCCTCGGGCCCGACGGGCCGACGGTCGAGCACCTGGCCCAGCACATCGACTACATGGTCGAGCTCGTGGGCCCGGATCACGTCGGCTTCGGCATGGACAGCGTGCTGCATGCCCACAAGCCGAACCAGCCCTGGCCCTCCTCCCGCTCGCGCGAATACTGGCCCGAGCGGCAATATCCCGACAGCGGATCCGGCTATGTGCCGCCCGAGGAGGCGCCGCGCCTGACCCAAGCTCTCCTGGAGCGCGGCTATGGCGAGACCGACATCCGCAATATCCTAGGCGGCAACTTCCTCAGGGTGGCGGAGACGGTTTGGAAATAGGCCCCCTGGAAATGGGCTCGTTGGAGGTAGGCTAGCGTCTGATCCGACGAGGTTCGATCACCCCCTCACCCTACCCTCTCCCCCAATGGGGGAGAGGGTTGCGAAGGCTTGGCGAGGCGAAGCCGAGCCTAGCCGAAGCTGGGTGAGGGGGATTCCACGCCATCGGATCAGACTATAGGCGGCGCTCAAACTGCGACCGTCTTCGAACCAGGGGGGTGCCCGCCATGGCTAGACCGGATATTCGTGAGCGTCTCGCGACCGGAGCGCCGCTGGTGCTCGACGGCGCCATGGGATCGGAGCTGCAGCGGCGCCGGGTCTGGGTCTCCCATGGCGCCACCGCGGACAAGCTCGGCGCCTGGTCGGCCACCGCCATGCGCGATGCCCCCGAGACTGTGCGCGAGATCCATGAGGATTATTTCAAGGCCGGCGCCGACATCGCCACCACCAACAGCTTCTGGACCAACTCGCTCAAGCTGGGCCTCGTCGGCCTCGGCGACAAGGCGGCGGAGTATACCCGCCAAGCCGGCGAGATCGCCGTCGAGGCGCGCGATCGGTTGCGTCCGGACGCCTATGTCGCCGGCGGCATGGCGCCGCCCCGTGGCGGTCGCGTGCCGGTCGATCCCATCGATCTGCCCAGGGAGTTCGCCATGCAGGCGCGCGCCCTCAAGGAGGGTGGGGTCGATTTGCTGCTGGTCGAATATATCGGCTATGTCGACGATATCGTCGCCGCTATCGACGCGGTCAAGCCGGTCGGTCTGCCGATCATGATCGGGATCCGGCACGTCACCCCGGAGGGCAACATGCAATTGGGCGAAACCTACGATCAGCTCGTGGCCGCCCTCGGCCCGCGCAAAGTCGACGCCATGCTGCTCATGTGCAGCAGCCCCGGGTCCATCTCGGCCGGCCTGCCGAAGCTGCGCCGGGCCTACTCGGGTCCCATCGGCGCCTACCCCAACATCGGCTACCGCCGCGCCAGCGAGGCGTTCGATCAGGGCCGTCAGTGGCACCAGCTCGATACCACGACCTATACGCCTCAAAATCTCGCCCAGGATGGCGCCACCTGGCTCGCCATGGGCGCCCAGATCGTCGGTGGCTGCTGTGCCACGACACCCGACCATATCGCAGCCCTTCGCGCCGTGGTTCCAAGGAGCGCGCCATGAGGCGGCTCGAGTAGGCGCGTCCCTTACGCCTGCCGCTCGGACAGGAAGCGGCTGAGGAACGCTTGCAGGCGTGGGTTCTGCGGCCGGACGAGCATCGCCTCGGGCGTCCCCATCTCGCTGATCGCCCCGGAATCCATGAAGCACACGGTGTCGGCGATGTCGCGCGCGAACGCCATCTCGTGGGTGACCACGACCATGGTGGTGCCGTCGACGGCGAGCCGCTTGATCACGTTCAGCACCTCGCTCACCAGTTCGGGGTCGAGCGCCGAGGTCACCTCGTCGAACAGCATGACGTTCGGTTGCATGGCGAGCGCGCGGGCGATCGCCACTCGCTGCGCCTGGCCGCCCGAGAGCTGCGAGGGATAGACGCCGGCCTTTTCCGCCAAGCCGACCTTGCGCAAGAGGTCGATGGCGAGATCGCGCGCCTCCGCGAGCTTGGTGCCTTTCACCACGACCGGACCCTCCATGACGTTCTCGATCGCCGTCTTGTGGGGGAACAGATTGAATTGCTGAAACACCATGCCGACATGGGAGCGGTATCGGGCCAGCACGCGGCCCGGCGGCATTCGGTGGCCGGGTCCAAAGCGCATCACGTCGTCGCCGACCTCGATTGATCCGCTGGAAGGATCCTCGAGCAGATTGATGCAGCGGAGCAGCGTCGACTTGCCGCAGCCCGATGGTCCGATGACAAAGCACTTGCCGCCCTTGGGCACCTGCAATGACACGCCTTTGAGCGCGTGCAGATCGCCATAGTGTTTATGCAGCTCGGTGATGCGGATCATCGGCTTGGCGCTGGTTATCGGCACGCCAGCCTCAGCCGTCGACACGGGTTTCGAGCCGGCGCGCCAACTGGGTCATCGGGTACAAGAGCAGGAAATAGAGAATCGCGGCGAATGTATAGACTTCGAGCGGCCGGTAGGTGCTGGACGTGATCTGCGAGCTCACATACATGATGTCGGGGACCGCGACGACGTAGAGAAGGGAGGTGTTCTTCAGCTGCAGCACCGACTGGTTGACGAAGGGCGGCACCATCCGCCGCGTCGCTTGCGGCAGGATGATGCGGCGCATCAGCTGCAGATAGGTCATGCCCAGCGCGCGCGCCGCCTGCCACTGTCCCTTGTCGATCGACATGACGCCGGCCCGGAAGATCTCGGCGCAGAACGACCCCATGTAGAGTGTCAGCCCGAGCCCCGCCGCCGCCCACGCCGGCAGATTGAAATTGATGACGATGGGGAGCGCGTAGAAGAACCACACGATCTGGATCAGGAGCGGGGTGCAGCGGAAGAACTGGACGTAGACGTTGATCGGAATGGTGATCCAGCGATAAGGCAGCAGCAGTGCGACGCCGCAGAGAACGCCGATGAGGAGGCCGCCGACGACCGTGCCGACGGCGTAGGTGAGCGTCATCAGCACGGCCTCGAACCAAGCCGATTTGAGGACTACGCCGAAATCATATTGGTAACCCATGGAAGCCTCATCTCACTTTCCGCCCGCCGCGCCCCGAAACCGGTGCGAGGCAAAATCCTATCTAAAAGCGTCATCGCCGGGCTTGTCCCGGCGATCCACGCCTTTGATCGTGCAACGCCACGACGTCGATGGCCGGGGGAGGGTCGGGGCGGGGGTGATCCTCCCGTCGGTCCGCTCTTCGCGGCCCCGACCCCAAAGTCCACCCCCGACAAGCACGGCCATGACGATTCAGAGTTGGGCTTGTCTGGCGATGATGCCGCCGGTTTAGTTCCACCGGACAGCCGCGGGTCAAGTCCGCCAGTGACGAGTCAAAAAATGACTCCACCGTCGCGGAACCTGTTCTAGAAGCTAAACCCAGCCGGCAACTGAGTCGGGTCGAGGCCGTTCTTGATGATGGCTTCGGTCATGACGGCCTTCACCGTGCCATCGGCGCGCGACCGCGCGGCCCATTCGTCGACGAATTTGAAGAACCGGCCGTCGCCATCCTTGCGCACGCCGCCGGCCGAAGGCAGGCTGCGGACCGGCGTCGGCACCACGATTTCCCCGAACACGGTCGGGCTTTCCTTGAGGATCCTGAGGCAGGACAGCACGTTGGTGACGTAGCCATCGGCACGGCCCGACTGCACCGCGAGGATGGCGGCGGCGTTGTCCTTGAAAGACATGTTGGCGGCCTTCGGCGCCATCTCCTGAAGCGCTTTCTCGTCGCTGGTGCCGGTGGCCGAGGAGATCTTGATCTCGGGCTTGCTGTAATCCTCCCAGGTCTTCAAGGCGCCCATGCCCTTGCGCTGCACGACGCAGTGCGCGAGGTCGTATAGCGGGCCCGTCATGTCGAGCGCCTTCTTGCGCTCTTCAGTGGCGCTCATGCCGGCCCAGAGATCGATCTTTCCCGACTGCAGATCGAGTACCACGTTGGCAAAGGTCGTCTCGTAGAAGTCGAGCTTGATCGGCTTGCCCATCGCCTTGGTGAGCTCTTTGACCAGCTCACGGCAGAATCCGATCGAATAGCCTTCGTACCGGACCGGACCGTCGACCTTCCATGAATTCATCGGAACCGCGGCCATGGCCCCGCAGGTGAGCGTCCCGCTCTCCGAGATCTTGTTCCAAAGGTTCTTGGTCTGGGCGTTCGCCGGACCGCTCATCGAAGCCGCGGCGGCCAATCCGAGAGCAGCGCCGAGCATCACCATCACCTTCATCGTCGGTTTCCTCCGCATTGACCGTATTCGCCGATCGGGGACTTCCGGCAGGAGAGACATTGGTCGGCTGTGCGCGGGCTTCGGATCACTCCGCTGCCGGCTTCGTCCTGTTGCCTTGCAGCACACTCCACTTGCCCAGAACCGTTGCGCAGCTTGCCCATCTGCTTTGCAGAATTCGGCTTCAGAGGTGAGCACAGGGGCCCGGTCGGCAGGCTGCCTTGGGAGCCGCATGAACTCTTGCGGCAACCGGCGCCCGAGAACCGCGAAGGTAGGCCCCTGGTCGTTGAACTGTCAATTATCCGGCCGTTGGCGGATGCGTGCATTGACCCCCTTGCGGATCGGCGGTTGCTGCCGAAAGCCGCGTCAGGAGCGGTCATGCCTGGCGCTCTGAACGAGATCTGCGTCAACACGGGCTGACGGCGAGGGCACGACGACAAAGGTCTCCCGCACGCCGCCGCATGGCTCGGCATGGGTGCCCAGATCGTCGGTGGCTGCTGTGCGACGACGCCCGAGCATATCGCAGCATTTCGCGCCGTGGTTCCAAGGAGCGCGCCGTGAGGCGACGCAACGAGGCGTGGCTGGCCTTTGGTGCTTGTGGCGTTTGCGCCCTAATACCGACTTGCATCGGTATTAGGGCGCAAACGCCACAAAGGCGAGCCCGAGGCTTCGCACGCAACATTATTGTTCAGTTTGCCCGTTTCCCGGACTCGCGATAGGAGTCTGAGATGCGGTGGGACTTCGTTCTATTTTTCGCCAGCCTCGTCATGATCTACGTCGGGGACTGGGCGCTATATATTGGCGTCGGTGGGTTAGTTCTCAGCATGGCCCACGGCACGCTCAAGCGCATTACCGACCGAAAGGCCCGGCGAATGGCGGTCACAATTGGCCTTGTGATCTCAGGGATTGGTTTTCTAGGGCTCAGCGCATTTGCGTTAAGGCCGAATTGGTTTGGCTTAGCCCAAGAGGGAGGATTCCAGACCGCCGAGTCTGACACCACAACCATCGCGCGGCTCGCAGGACTGGGGTGGGCGGTGAGGCCAACGTCCGATGGAATCTCATTTGAAATCGCCGGCCGTTCATTACCCCCGATGGAAGAATCGGCGGCATTTTTTCGAATGCTAAAGAGGCCGTTTTCGCTCCAGCTTGGGCAGATGAATGGGATTGCCGGCCTTCACTATCTCGCGGACGCACCAAACTGCACAAACATCGTAATCAGTGCCGGACAATTCACGGACATCTCTGAGCTTCGCGGGTTCACCCACCTTGTCAGCCTCACGATCTCGCAATTACCGCTCAACGGAAGCGGGACGGTGGACCCCGCTGTCCTTTCATCACTCACAAGCCTGCAAGATCTTCGATTGGGCATGACAAAGATCAGGAACGCGGATTTTGTTGCTGCCCTCCCTCACTTGAAGGTGCTCAATCTGGGGCAAACATTTGTCGATGATGTATCGGCGGTGGCCGGTCTGGCTTCCCTTGAGACATTGGACGTCCGAGGAACGCGGGTAACTGATTTGCTCCCGATTGCTCAGAACAAGAATCTGAATGATTTAACGATTGATGGAATGCAGGTTCCGGGACTTTCGCATTTAAGGAGTCTGGCGAACCTAAAAAAGCTCACCATTATCGACCAACGAGCCATCGATCTATCGCGAGTAGGCGATTTAACTAATCTAGAAACGTTAACCATCTTAGGGGGCACCCAACAGTACGACATCGCGCCACTTCAGAGGCTCGCTAAGCTACGCCAGCTTATGATCTCGGCGCTCGGGTTCGGAACCCAGGCGCCGGTAAAAGATGCACAAGTGATAGGCGACTTAACAGAGCTAAGGACGCTCACCTTGGGGAGCCTTCTTATCGCGGATGTCACGTTCATTGAAAATCTCAAGAACCTCACTGAACTCAATCTTCGTGAGCTTCCTATCTTCTCGGTCGAGCCGTTGCGTAAACTAAAACTCCTCAAAAAAATGGCCCTGACTGGCCTTATGGTATTCGATATCTCGCCGTTGCTGGATCTTCCGGCACTCGCTGATCTCACAGTTGGACGCACCCCCGTAAGGGCCGACGTGCTTGCAGTGTTAGAGCAGCGCGGCGTGAAGGTTTCCAGCTTCTAACGCCTATAGATCCTCCAACCTCACGCCTTCCAATTCGAGGGCCGCTAGGCACGCCAGCAGGAACGTGGCTGCGAACGTTCCCCGCATGAGCTTGGCCTTGATCGAGTCTTTCGTCTCGGTTGGCAGGCCATGCTTTTTCAATCTCTTGGCCAACTCCTCATAGGTCACGTCGGCCCGCTTTAGTTCGGCCTTCAGAAACCGTGACGCTCGCTCCCCAATCTCTGCCTCTGTCTTTGCAAGTCCCATGGGATTACCTCCGTTCTTTAGGTATCATATTTGACCTTTTTGGTGTTGACAAGGGCCAAGAAAGGATTATAAATGATACCTAGAGGCCGCAAACAATCCCATGACCCAGCACTTCCTCCTATCATCGAAAGCCAAGACGCTCACGCTAGCGTCGGTCTTTCGCATGACGGATGCGGAGGCCGAGGCCATGTTCCGCCAGATCCGCTGGCCCGAAACCAATGGCGCCCCGTTCTGCCCGAGCTGCGGCACATTGAACGCCTATGAGTGCCGCCGGCATACGGGCGCCCTACGGTTCCGCTGCCGGGGTTGCCGGAAAGACTTCAGCATCACGTCCGGGACGCTGTTCGCCTCCCATAAGCTGCCGCTCCGGGCCTATCTGGCGGCCATCGCCATCTTCTGCAACGAAGTGAAGGGCAAGAGCGCGCTCGCCCTCTCCCGCGACCTCGGCATGTCTTACAAGGCCGCGTTCGTCTTGACCCACAAGTTGCGGGAAGCGATGGCCGAAGAGATGAAGGGCCGCACGGTCGGCGGCGCTGGCAAGGTCGCGGAGATCGATGGCGGGTACTTCGGCGGCTATATCAAGCCGGCCAACTGGCGCGAGCATCGGCGCGATCGGCGGCTGGCCCGTAACCAGAATGGCAAGCGCAAGGCCGTTGTGATCGTCCGTGAGCGCAACGGGAACTCCGTCCCCGCCGTGTTCTCGACCGAGAGCCAGGCCCTCTCCTGGATCACGTCTCGCATTCAGCCGGGCACGGTCGTGAATGCCGACGAAGCGGCCGGGTGGGATAGCCTCAACAAGCGCTTTGAAATGCGCCGCATCAATCACCAAGACGCCTATAGCGACGGCGAAGCCTGCACTAACATGGCCGAGGAATACTTCTCGCGGTTGCGCCGCGCGGAGATCGGGCACCACCACCATATCGCGGGCGTCTATCTCCTGCGATACGCGCAAGAGGCGTCTTGGCGGGAAGACAACCGCCGGGTGACCAATGGCGAGCAAACCGAGCGCGTCGCCCACCTAGCGATGCGGCGCGGGCCGTCCGTGGACTTCACAGGCTATTGGCAGCGTCATGTTGACCGGCCGGTCTGAGGGCAAGCGCCAGACGCAGACGCCCTTGGTCCGCGTCACGCTTTCGACCTTGCCTCGCCTCGCTCGCATCCTGAGCGTCTGAACCACTCGCAGCGCCACGGTCTGCGCTAGCACCTTGTCACTCTCGGAGAGGCCCTTGGCGCGGACGACCCGGAGCGCGAGCTGGCGGGTATCTAGCGGCCCTTCGTTCGCCAAGGCGTCCATGCAGATCTTGGTCGTCTCTCCGCGCCGCAGAACCCGGTTGAGGTCTACGTAGGGCGGCAGGTCTTGCGCTTCGCCCGTGGCTTCAAACAGCCGGAGGGCTGCATTGATATGCGCCAGGTCGTGCTCTGCCTCGCGGATGAGTCGCTCATAGTGCGCAATGGTGCCCGAGATCAGGTCACGCTTGCGCTTCAACGCCATCACGGCAATCGGTTCGGCCATGCCGAGAATCTAGGGACGTGCTAGACTTCTGGCTTGTGGTGTTTGCGCCCTAATACCGATGCAAGTTGGTTGGGGGACTAGGATTCGAACCTAGACTGGCGGAGTCAGAGTCCGCTGTCCTACCGTTAGACGATCCCCCAACGGGGACGCGTGGGCCGCGTCAGCCGGGCTTCTAGCATAGCATCCCAGGCCTGCCAAGGCGCGGGCCGGCGAGATGCCCGAGCCCGCTCCTGCGCCCGCCGCCGGTTTCATCTGCTCCCGCGCTCCTGTACACTCGGCCGCAAGGCTCATGGGATCGCTGCCGCCTCGTGCGCGGTGCGGACGGAAGCCGGCGTTGAACAGGGGTGTGGGATGGCGCGAACCGAGATCGATCGCGGCCGAGAGGCTGTGTTCGCCCAGCTTGATGGCCTGGACGGCAGCCGTCCGCCGGACCGTTCCGCCCCCGCTTGGCGGCCGAGCTACGCCGCCCTCGACCTCGGCACCAACAACTGCCGGCTCCTGGTGGCCGAAGCAGGCGAGGGCGGCGGCTTTCGCGTCGTCGATGCGTTCTCGCGCATCGTCCGGCTGGGCGAGGGCGTCGCCGCCAGCGGCCGGCTGTCGGAGCGGGCGATGGCGCGGACCATCGATGCGCTCCGGGTGTGCGCGACCAAGATCCGCCGCCGGCGCGTGGCCGGCGCTCGCACGGTGGCGACCGAGGCCTGCCGGCGGGCGGTGAATTGCGAGGACTTCCTCCAGCGCGTCGAGGCCTCGACCGGGCTCGCTCTCGAAATCATCTCCAGCCGCGAGGAGGCGCGGCTCAGCCTCGCCGGCTGTTCGGCGTTGCTCGATCCGGGCATCCCCCGCGCCATCGTCTTCGACATCGGCGGCGGCTCGACCGAACTCAGCTGGGTCGACCTCACCTCAGGCGGGCCGGTGACCGAAGCCTCGATCTCGCTCCCCTTGGGCGTGGTGACCCTGGGCGAGCGCCATCCGGCCGAAGCGATGGATGCCGATACCTATCATCTTATGGTGGCCGAAATCGGCCAGCATTTGACCCAGTTCGATGCGGCCCATGGGATCGCCGCCAAGGTCGAGCTCGGCCGCACTCAGATGCTGGGCTCCTCGGGCACCGTCACCACGCTCGCCGGCATCCATCTCGGGCTCCCCCGCTATGACCGCACCCAGGTCGACGGCTACACCCTCGGCTTTGAGGCCATCCGCGAGGTCACCAGCCGGCTCTTGGCCCTCGACGTCGCCGGCCGCGCCCGCCAACCCTGCGTCGGCCGCGACCGGGCTGATCTGGTGATGGCCGGCTGCGCCATCCTGGAGGCGATCTGCCGGCGCTGGCCGGTGGGGTGCGTGCGCGTCGCCGATCGTGGCGTGCGCGAAGGCATCCTGATCAGCCTCATCGGCGAGGCCCGGTCACGCGTCGTATAAACGCTGATGGCGTACTCGACCATGCGATACCCCCCACCCTCACCCTCCCCCGCAAGGGGAGAGGGAACAAGAGAAGTGCCGGCAGCGCTCCTCTTCCAGCTCCCGCCCCCGGGGGGTGGGTTTTGGAAGGGGGTGATCCTCACCCCTTTCCAGGCCCTCCCTGCGCGGGGGAGAGTTGGGGAGGGGGGTGCTCGTGGTCGTCGCCGACCATGACCGGGCGCACGCCATCGGGGGGCGGACCGTCGGGCGGCAGGCGGCGGGCGGCCGAGCGCCTGCGCACCGCCCGGCGGCACAAGCCGTCTTCGCAGCGCTGGCTCGCCCGCCAGCTCAACGATCCCTACGTCGCCGAGGCGAAGCGCCAGGGTTGGCGCAGCCGTGCGGCCTTCAAGCTGATCGAGCTGGACCAGCGCTTCCACCTATTGAAACCCGGGCAGAAGATCGTCGATCTCGGCGCCGCCCCGGGTGGCTGGACCCAGGTGGCCGCCCAGCGGAGCAAGGCCGGCGAGGGGCGGGGACGGGTGGTGGCCCTCGATGTGAGCCCCATGGACCCGGTGCCGGGCGCCCGCCTCATCACTCTCGACTTCCTCGCTGCGGCAGCACCCGAGCGGATCAAGGCGGAGCTTGCGGGCCCGGCCGATGTCGTGCTGTCCGACATGGCGCAGCCGACGACCGGGCATGAGCCCACCGACCATCTCCGCATCATCGCCTTGGCCGAGGCGGCGCTGGCCTTCGCCCTGGAGGTGCTGGCGCCCGGCGGCAGCTTCGTCTGCAAGCTGTTTCAGGGCGGGGCGGAGCGCGCCATGCTGGTGACCTTGAAGCGCCATTTCGCCCGGGTGCGCCACGCCAAGCCGCCGGCAAGCCGCAAGGAATCGGCCGAAACCTATCTGGTGGCCCAGGGCTTCCGCTCTAAACCCTAGCTGTCCCAGCGTCCCAGTCCCGGGCACGCCCGCCCTGGGACACGAGAGGAATGCCCCCACCCCAGCCCTCCCCCACGCTGCGCATGGGGGAGGGAGTAGAACGCCTTTCTACCCCCTCCCTCGCCGAAGGCGGGGGAGGGTTGGGGTGGGGGCGCGCGCGTCGTTTGAAGCCACAACCCAGCCATGCGGACGAATTCCGCGGCCGGCCCTTCCCATCGGCCGGGATTGCGTGGTATCTAGCGCCGCCTTAGCGGTGGAGACGGCATGAACATCCGCGAGGCCCTCACCTTCGACGACGTCCTGCTGCAACCTGCCGCGAGCTCGATCCTGCCCGGCGAGGCGGATACGCGCACGCGCCTCACGCGCGCCATCGAGCTCGGCATCCCGCTCATCTCGGCCGCCATGGACACGGTGACCGAGAGCCGGCTCGCCATCGCCATGGCGCAGTTGGGCGGCCTCGGCGTCGTCCACAAGAACCTGGATGCGCGCCGCCAGGCGGACGAGGTCCGCGCGGTCAAGAAGTTCGAGTCGGGGATGGTGGTGAATCCGGTGACCATCCACCCGGACCAGCCCTTGGCCGACGCGCTCGCCCTCATGCTCGAGCACAAGATCTCTGGCATTCCCGTGGTCGAGCGCGGCAATGGCAAGCTCGTCGGCATCCTCACCAACCGCGACGTGCGCTTTGCCACCAACACCGCCGAGCCGGTGAGCCGGCTCATGACCAAGGAGAACCTGGTCACGGTCAAGGACGGTGCGGTCGGCCGCGACCACGCCAAGCAGCTCCTGCACCGGCACCGGATCGAGAAGCTCGTGGTTGTGGACGACGCCTATCGCTGCGTCGGCCTCATCACCGTCAAGGACATCGAGAAGGCCGCCCGCCACCCGAATGCCAGCAAGGACGAGCAGGGACGCCTTAGGGTCGGTGCCGCCACCGGCATCGGCAAGGACGGGATGGCGCGGGCCGAGGAGCTGATGGCGGCCGAGGTGGACGTGATCGTGGTCGACACCGCCCACGGGCATTCGAGCCGGGTCATCGACTCCGTGCGCGGCCTTCGCAAGCTCGCCAACGCCACCCAGATCATTGCCGGCAACGTGGTGACATCCGACGGTGCCAGAGCCCTCATCGATGCCGGGGCGGATGCGATCAAGGTCGGCATCGGGCCCGGCTCGATCTGCACCACCCGCATCATCGCCGGCGTCGGCACGCCGCAGCTGACCGCACTCTTCGACACCGTCGAGGTCTGCCACGACAACGGCGTGCCCTGCATCTCCGATGGCGGTATCAAGCATTCGGGCGATCTCGCCAAGGCGATCGCCGCCGGGGCCGACTGCGCCATGATGGGCCAGCTCCTGGCCGGCACCGAGGAGGCGCCGGGCGAGGTCTATCTCTATCAGGGCCGCAGCTATAAGGCCTATCGCGGCATGGGCTCCTTGGGCGCCATGGCCAGGGGCTCGGCCGATCGCTACTTCCAGCAGGAAGTCACGGACGCCTTGAAGCTGGTGCCCGAGGGCGTGGAAGGCCAGGTGCCGTTCAAGGGTCCGGTCGGCACCGTCGTGCACCAGATCATCGGCGGCCTCAAGGCGGCGATGGGCTATACCGGCAAGCGCACCATCGCCGAGATGCAGGGCGGCTGCCAGTTCCTGCGCATCACCGGCGCCGGCTTGAGCGAAAGCCATGTGCACGACGTCTCGATCACCCGCGAGGCGCCCAACTACCGCCGCGACGCGTAAAGCGATCGCCGCCGACATGCCCCCACCCCAGCCCTCCCCCGCCTTTGGCGAGGGAGGGAGCAAAGAGGCGTTCTACTCCCTCCCCCATGCGCAGCGTGGGGGAGGGCTGGGGTGGGGGCAATTGCCGCAATGACCCCCGCCGCGCGGCTCGCCGCCGCGATCGAGGCCTTGCAGGAGGTTTGGGCGGCATCCGGGGCCGATGCGCCGCCCGCCGATCGGGTGCTCGATCGCTATTTCCGCTCCCGGCGCTACATCGGCTCGAAGGACCGGGTCGCGATCGCCGAGCGCGTCTTCGGCGTGCTCCGCCGCCGCGCCAGGCTGGATTGGTGGCTGGCCCGCGAAGGCATTCGGAGCGCCGCCTCGGCCCGCGCCCGCGCGCTGGCCGATCTCATGCTGGCCGATGGGCTCACCCTCGAGGCAGCGGCGTCCCTCTTCCCCGGCGGCCAGTACGCGCCCCAACCCCTCGCCGCCGAAGAGCGGGCGCTGGCGGCTAGGCTGGCGGGCCGGCCGCTCGAGCCTCCCGACATGCCGGCGGAGGTGCGCGCCGAATGCCCGGCTTATCTCGCCGAACGCCTGCACGCCGTCTTCGGGCCGCGGTTCGCCCAGGAGATGACCGCTCTCAATTTGACCGCGCCCTTCGATCTCCGGGTGAACCCGCTGAAGGCGGCCGGCCGCGACCAGGCTCTGGCGGCACTCGCCCAGGGCGGTATCGAAGGCCAGCCGACCCGGCTCTCGCCCCTGGGCATCCGCCTCGACCGGCGCCGCCCGGTGGATCGCATGGAGGCCTTTCGCCAAGGGCTGATCGAGGTGCAGGACGAAGGCTCGCAGCTGGTGGCGCTGGTCTTGGGCGCCAAGCCCGGCCAGAAGGTCTTGGACTGGTGTGCGGGCGCCGGCGGCAAGACCCTGGCGATCGCCGGCGCCATGGCGAACAAGGGCCGGCTCATCGCCTGCGATGTGTTGCCGCTCCGCCTGAAGCGGGCCGCCGAACGCTTGAAGCGCGCCGGTGCCTTCAATGTCGAGACGCATGTCTTGGGCACCGCCGGCGACAAATGGGCAAAGCGGCATCGCGGCTTCTTCGATCGCGTGCTGGTCGATGCGCCCTGCAGCGGGTCCGGCACCTGGCGGCGCAACCCCGACTCGCGCTGGCGCTATGGCGAGGCGGATATCGAGCGGCTGGTTGGCTTGCAGGCGGGGATCCTGGCCGATGCGGCGAGGCTGGTGGCGCCGGGCGGCCGGCTCGTCTATGCGACCTGCGCGCTGTTGCCGGAAGAGAACGAGCGCCAGGCAGAGAATTTCCTCGCCGCTCACCCGGATTTCACCTTGGTCCCGATCGGCGATGCCTGGCGGGAGACGATCGGCACCGGCTGTCCGGTCGCCGGCCCCTATCTGGCGCTCACCCCGGCCCAGCACGGCACCGACGGCTTCTTCGCCGCCGTCTTCGAGCGGGCGAAGCCCTCGAAGGAACCGCAGAGGGCGCAGAGGATACACGGAGGGCGCTAAGTTTTTTCGAGGGCCGCTTCGCGCGAATTGTGGTCTCTGCGACCTCGGCGCTCCTCCGCGTTCTCAGCGGTTATTCTTGATAGCTCGCGCTTCGCTGGATGCGCTATGACAGGCAGGCGATGCAAGAAGCGATCGACATCAGAGAGGCGGAGTTCGACGAGGCGGCGGCAATCGCGCGCGTGCAGGTGGAGACCTGGCGGGCGGCCTACCGGGAGATCATGTCGTCCCGCATCCTGGAGGGGCTCAACGAGGTGCGGGTCGCCGCGTTCTGGGCGCAAGTGCTCTCGCAGGACGAAGGACGCAGCTTCATTCTGGTCGCCACCGTGGGCGAGCGGGTCATCGCGTTCGCCAGCTGCGGCCCGCGGCAGAATGCGCGGGCGGCCAGCGAAGGCGAGGTCTATGCGCTCTACGTGGTGGAGACCATGCAAAAGCAGGGCATCGGCCAGCGTCTGGTGGAGGCATCCTTCGCCCGGCTGGCGGAGCTCGGCATGACCTCGGCCAGGATCTGGACGCTCCGCGACAACCGCGCGGCCCGACTCTTCTACGAGCGGTTGGGCGGGCTCCTGGCCGGCGAGGGCTCGACCGACATCGGCGGCGAGAGCTATGTCGAGGTCGCCTATGACTGGCCGGATTTGCGCCGCCGACTAAAGCCGAAGATGTGAGGCTCGGGCCGGATCGCCGCCGTCCCTATGGCACGCCCGCCCGACCCCTGCCGATTCGCGAGGCCGGCGATTCCGGCATGGCTCCTATGCCGGCCTGCGACAAACCGGCGGACTGACAATTCGCCGCCGATCGGATATGGTCCGCCGCTCCATGACCGACCGCGTGCTCATTCTCGATTTCGGCAGCCAGGTGACCCAGCTCATCGCGCGCCGAGTGCGGGAGAGCGGCGTCTATTCCGAGATCCTGCCCTTCAACGTCGCAGAGGATCGGGTGCGCGAGTTCGCGCCGAAGGCGATCATCCTCTCCGGCGGCCCGGCCTCGGTTGCAGCATCCGACACGCCCAGGGCGCCCGAGGTGGTGTTCAAGCTGGGCGTGCCGGTCTTGGGCATCTGCTATGGCGAGATGACCATCTGCGGGCAGCTCGGCGGCGCGGTCGAGGCCGGCCATGCGCGCGAGTTCGGCCGCACCGAGGTCGAGGTCACGGACAGCTGCGGGCTGTTCGACGGAGTCTGGCCGAAGGGCACGCGCCATACCGTGTGGATGAGCCACGGCGACAAGATCACCGCCATCCCGCCCGCCTTCCGCACCGTCGCCATCAGCGAGAACGCGCCCTTCGCCGCCATCGCCGACGACAAGCGGCGCATCTACGGCGTGCAATTCCATCCCGAGGTCGCCCACACCCCCGACGGCGCCAAGCTGTTGCGCGCCTTCACCCACGGTGTCGCCGGCTGCTCCGGGGATTGGAGCATGAAGGCGTTCCGCCTTGAGGCGATCCGCCGGATCCGGGAGCGCGTCGGCAAGGACCGCGTCATTTGCGGGCTCTCGGGTGGTGTGGACTCCTCGGTCGCCGCCGTGCTGCTGCACGAGGCGATCGGCGAGCAGCTCACCTGCGTGTTCATCGATCACGGGCTCCTGCGCGCCGGGGAAGCGGAGGAGGTGGTGGAGCTGTTTCGCGGCCACTACAACATTCCCTTGGTGCACAAGGATGCGAGCCAGCTCTTCTTGGGCCGGCTCCAGGGTGTCACCGACCCCGAGACCAAGCGCAAGAGCATCGGCGCCACCTTCATCGAGGTATTCGAGGCAGAGGCCAAGCGCATCGGCGATGCGCGCTACCTGGCGCAAGGCACGCTCTATCCCGACGTCATCGAGTCCGTCAGCTTCACCGGCGGTCCCAGCGTCACCATCAAGTCGCACCACAATGTGGGCGGTCTGCCCGAGCGCATGAAGCTGCTTCTGGTCGAGCCGTTGCGCGAGCTGTTCAAGGACGAGGTGCGCTTGCTCGGACGCGAGCTGGGCCTGCCCGAGCGCCTTATCGGCCGCCATCCGTTTCCCGGGCCCGGGCTCGCCATCCGCATCCCGGGCGAGGTGACGCCGGAGAAGCTCGATCTCCTGCGCCGCGCCGACCGCGTCTATCTGGACGAGATCCGCGCCGCCGGGCTCTACGACAAGATCTGGCAGGCCTTCGCCGTGCTGCTGCCGGTCAAGACCGTCGGCGTCATGGGCGATGCCCGCTCCTACGACTATGCCCTGGCGCTCCGCGCCGTCACCTCCAGCGACGGCATGACTGCCGACTCCTATCCCTTCGAGCACGCCTTCCTCGCGCGCGTGGCAACCCGCATCATCAACGAGGTCAAGGGCATCAACCGGGTCACCTACGACGTCACCTCGAAGCCGCCCGGCACGATCGAGTGGGAGTAGGGGCGGCGACGTCTCTCTACGCAATTAGAGGGGTTGCGCGACGCGATCAGACTTAGAGATCGGCCCGGTGCCGCAGGATCCCGCCGTCTCGCTCGCCGCGGCGCTGCTTGGGCGTTTGAAGGCGGATCGGCCTGCGGCCGGCCGAGGGGCCAAGTTCGGCTGGAGCCGCGGCCTTGAACGCTGATGATATCCTGCCTATGATATCTTATTACCGTAGGATATCATCGAGGGCGCCATGCAGGTTTCGAAATGGGGTAACAGCCTCGCCGTGAGGCTGCCAAAAAGAGTAGTCGAGGAGCTTGAACTGCGCCCCGGCGACGAGCTCCTCATCATCGCGGCGTCAAAGGGCAAGATCGAGGTCGAAAAGGTCGATCGGCGCGGGGAGTTCCTGAGGCGCCTGGAGCGATTCCGCTGGCGCGTTCCGGAAGGCTACAAGTTCGACCGGGACGAGGCGAACGAGCGTTGACTCGGTTTTTCGACACGAACGTTTTCGTCTACGCCTTTCTCGACGTCACGAAGCGTGGACGCGCGATCGATGTCCTTGCCGATGGCGGCATGATCAGCGTTCAGGTGTTGAACGAATTCGCCAATGTCGCACGCAAGAAGTATCGGCGCGAATGGCCGGAAGTCGAAGCTGCGCTCGCGGTCATTTGCGACCGGTTCCCTGACATCGTACCGATCACCGCTGCGATTCATATGAGTGCGGTGGCGCTCGCCCGCGATCATGGCTTCGCCTTCTATGACGCCCTGATCGTTGCCGCCGCGCTCGAAGCCGGCTGCGCCACGCTCTACAGCGAGGACATGCAGCACGGTGGAAGCGTCGGCGGGCTGACCATCGTCAATCCCTTCGCGGACGCGCCCGCATGAACTCCCAAACTCTCGTCGCCAAGGTCTGGAACTTCGCGCATGTGCTGCGCGCGTCGCGACCCGCATCATCAACGAGGTCCGCGGCATCAACCGGGTCACCTACGACGTCACCTCGAAGCCGCCGGGCACCATCGAGTGGGAGTAGGGGAGTCACACGATAGTCGTCGGGATTTGGTCGGTTAAGCAGGGGTTTGGAGTGCCATCCCGGGAAAAGTAAGCGTCGCACCAACCGCATCACCTTGGTGGAAAGCTGAATTCGGCTTGTAAGGACGTTCCGCCACCTCGGAGATGCGTGCCTTTTTGGCTGTGGCCGCGCTATAGACGTCTAGAAGCAACTATGATCCCGCTCTGGGCCCACATGCCATGACGGCGTATTTCACCGACCGGGAGTATGGGGCACGCCCACGGACGGTCGATACCATTGATGCTCGGCTGTGGGGAGGGCTGTACAGCCTGATTATGGCACGCTTGGGCGATGGCTCGTTCGGCCAGCGCTTTCCCGAACAGTGCCCGGACGGCAATGGACCCTGCGGCTGCGATGAACAGGCATTTCGGCTCGTAGCTAACGCCGAGGTACCTTACGTTGACTGGCCTCTGTCACCTGATCAGTTGCCGGTCGCGCCCCGTATCCTGGACTTACTGGAGTTCTGCGCGGCCGCGGTCGGCCAGCCGATCGAAGGCGGTTACCACTCCTATTATGGGCACCATCATTTAAGTTGGGATCGTGACGTCGGCCTACAGCGCTTTGTGGCGGACGTTAATCTCTTGTTTGCCCGCAATGGCGTCGCATATGAACTGACACCGGCAGGTCAGGCGCGTCGCCTTCTGCCGCAGCCACTTGCTGAGGCTCTTGCTTGGGCCGTATCTGCGACAGGGGACGGCGAGACCGACCGCCTGCTTGAGGTGGCGCGCCTCCGAATCGTTTCGCCGAAGACCGATGATCGCCAGGATGCGCTAGAAAAGCTATGGGACGCGTTTGAGCGCCTGAAGACTCTGGGGTCGGGGGAGAACAAGAGAGCACAGGCGGACGCCCTGCTCGATCGCGTAGCGCAGCCTGGCTCGAAACTTCGGGAGGTGCTCGGCGATGAGGCCGTCGCACTCACCAAAATCGGGAATACGTTCAGAATCCGACACTCCGAGACGGATCAGGTATTACTAACCGCCGCGGAGCAGATCGATTTCCTATTCTTCCGCATGTACGCGTTCATCCACATCGTGTTGAAGGCGACAGCACGAGGCGGGTAGTTATCACTTCGAGCATGCCTTCCTCGCCCGCGTGGCGACGCGCATCATCAACGAGGTGCGCGGCATCAACCGGGTCGCCTAAGACGTGACCTCGAAGCCGCCGGGCACCATCGAGTGGGAATAGGGGGCAGAGATACTCTGCCGTGCTCTTGCGAGGAATATCCTTGAACGAGTAGAGAGTTGAGCGCGGTTTCGTTAACGATCGCCGTCCGAATCGCGAGCGGCATCACGATCCAATCAAGCCGCATAGTCATTGCGCTTCGTGACCCTGTGTTTGCCCCTTGGGACATAAAGTTTGGATTTCAGCCCGTCATTTGACGGCGCCAGGCAGCGTGCCTAACCTCGATGCATGTTTGAAATCACCGGTGACGACATTGCCGCGTTGAACGACGAAGATTTGCGCACGCTCGTCGGTAATCTTTGCGAGGCAGAGCTGCGCCGTCGGAACCTTCCTTCGTCGGCCGTCACATGGGGTGGTGACCAAACGGCGAAGGACGGCGGCATCGACGTTCGCGTGGCTCTCGCATTGGGGACGAGCATCGATGGCTTCATTCCGAAGGCCAACACGGGTTACCAGATCAAGAAGCAGTATATGCCGCCCTCAGAGATCAACGGCGAAATGAGGCCAAAGGGTGTCGTACGGCCGGTCATCGGCGAACTGGCTATGGCATCGGGTGCGTATATCATTGTGAGCTCAGCGGACTCGACGTCGGACTCGGCGCTCAAGGACCGCAGGGTCGCGATGGCGGAATCGGTGCGGGATATTGCCGGCGCCGAAAACCTCATCCTGGATTTTTATGACTGCAACCGCATCGCGACCTGGGTGCGCGGTCACGCGGGCTTGATACCGTGGACTCGTTCAAGAATTGGCAAGTCAATTCCAGGTTGGCGACCCTACGGTTCGTGGTCGTATGCGCCTGATGGTGCTGACCCCACCTATCTGGTCGACGAGGCGGCCCGCATCAAGACGGGTGACGAGAAAGAAGGAGATGGCCTCACCGCAACGAACGGGATAAACAAGATTCGAGATGTGCTTCGCACACCGGGCCATGTCGTGCGGCTTGTCGGACTTTCAGGCGTCGGAAAGACGCGGTTGGTCGAAGCGCTCTTCGACTCGGCTGTTGGCTCAGGCAGCCTCGACCCATCTCTCGCCATCTACACGAATATTGCCGAAGGGCCCGATCCTCAGCCTGCCGGCCTCGCCTCCGATCTGATCGCAGGACGCACGCGTGCGATCCTTGTCATCGACAATTGCCCGCCAGACATCCATCGCCAGCTGTCCGACATCGCCCGATCGGCTCGCACGACGATAAGCGTCATTACGGTCGAGTACGACATCCGCGAAGACCAGCCCGAAGGCACAGAGGTCTTCGTGCTGGACACATCTTCGGTAATCCTAATCGAAACGTTGATTTCGAAGCGGTTTCCCAACCTTTCTCAGATCGATGCCCGAACGATTGCTGAGTTCTCGGGTGGGAACGCGCGTGTCGCCTTGGCGCTGGCCGGTACGGTGGCGAAGAACGAAACGATTGCGGGGTTGAGCGATGCCGACTTGTTCCGTCGGCTCTTTCAACAGCGGCATGATCCCGACGCTTCGCTCCAGTCAATCGCGCAAGTGTGCTCGCTCGTTTACTCATTTGAAGGAGAGAAAGTCTCGGGCGACGGAGCCGAGTTGCCGATCCTCGGCGGCCTGATTGGAAAATCTGCTGAAGAAGTATTCCGTGCGGTTGCCGAATTGAAGCGGCGCGATCTGGTTCAGCAACGCGGGCCATGGCGGGCGGTACTGCCACACGCCATTGCGAACCGCCTTGCAGCCATTGGGCTTGAGAATATTCCTCGTTCCAAGCTGTTGTCGGTGTTTATAGAGAGCGCGCCTGAGCGCCTCCTTCGGTCCTTCTCGCGTCGCCTTGGCTATCTCGATGGCAGCAGGGAAGCGCAGGCCATTGTTCAAAGCTGGCTGGCGCCGGGCGGAATATTGAGTGATGTCACCAACCTCACCGAGCTAGGCCGCGCCATGTTCGACAATGTCGCGCCGGTGATGCCGGATGCCGTACTTTCGGTACTGGAGAAGGTCTTCGTGGAATCGGATGAGGCCACTCTTAGAAAATGCACCCACTTCCTTAGGCTCCTGCGCTCGCTTGCTTTCGATCCGGTGCACTTCGAGCGCGCTGTTTCACTTCTCGTTGCGTTTGCCCGGCTGCCCAGTAGTGACCTGTCTAACAGCGATGCGGCGAATATCATTGAGTCACTCTTCTACATCGTTCTGTCCGGCACGCACGCACCACTTAAATTGCGTCTTTCCCTCGTTGAACGTTTGCTGCGCTCCTCGGACCCTGTTGAGCAAGGCTTGGGAGTCAAGGCGCTGCAAGCAATGCTCAAGACAAGTCATTTCTCGTCCACGTATGAATTCGAGTTTGGCGCGCGGTCACGCGACTACGGGTATTACCCTCCAACTCGCCAGGACGTACGAGATTGGTTCACGTCTGTTTTGAGGCTCGCGGAACCATTCGCGCTGTTGGAAAATCCGGTCGCTGAACTGGTGCGAAAAGCTATCGCACGTGAATTTCGCGGGCTTTGGACAGATACGGAGGCGGCCGATGAACTGGAGCGGTTGGCATATGCTGTCGCCACCGAGAAGTTCTGGCGCGAAGGCTGGATCGCCGCGCGTCACACTCGAATTTATGAGGGCAAAGGTCTTCCACCAAAATTACTGGCGCGGCTCACGGCCCTTGAAAAATCTCTAAAGCCTGAGAATCTGATCGACAAGGTTCGTGGTCTTGTCCTTGGCTCGAACGGCGGCGGCGTCGATCTCGACGAATTGAACGAGGTTGAAAATGACGGCTACGATGCGGCGGCCTCGCGCGTGGCTACGGCGGTCGAAAACCTTGGTCGGGATGTGGCCACCGACGAGCAAGCGTTCAAGGTATTGCTACCTGAGCTGATCGACGCGTATGGCAAAGTCGTTGGCTTTGGCCAAGGCATGGCGCTTGAAGCCGAACAGCCGCGTGAGATGTGGAGTGCCATGGTCGCACAGGTAACTGAGACGGGGAAGCCGGGCATCGACCTCTTGTGTGGTTTTCTCGACGGCCTTCAGAAGCGGGATGGCGCTCTCGCCAATGCCCTGCTGGATGAAGCGTTGGACGATCCGACGCTCGCCGCGTGGCTTCCCACCTTGCAAGCCGGCGTCCGCATCGATGAAGATGGGCTGCGTCGGCTGCATCGCGCGCTTGAGCTTGGCAAGGCGCCGATCGATCGATTTTTTGGTCTTGCTTACGGGCGTACCTGTGATGTCATCCCTGGGTCCGAGTTTAAGCGTCTCATGCTGTCGATCGGACAGAAACCTGGCGGAGTTCCAGTTGCCATGGATATTCTTGCCATGCGCATGCACTCTGACCGCAGCGGCAAGAAAGCGTTCGTGCCGGAGGTTGCTGAAGCGGGCCGTGAGCTTCTTAGAGCCTATGAGTTTCATCGCAAGGATAACCGCGCAACGCGCGAAGATTACGAGATAGGCGTGATCGTCCGGGTTTCGCTCGCTGGAGAGGAAGGAAAGGCGATTGCGCAGCAGTTGTGCCGTAATCTGATGGCCGCAGCTGCGCGGTATGAAGTGCATGCCTACGACCACGACGACCTCTTGAAAGCACTTTTTCAGGTCCACCCGGTCGACGTGCTCGATGAGCTATTCTCAGGGGACAGGAAGTCCCAGGACAACAGTATCCGGTTGCTGAATGATGTTCTGCGTTTTGGCAAGACTCCGATTGACGCGGTATCCGACGAGGTCATGCTCGGCTGGTGCGATCGCGAGCCGAAAGACCGGTACCGGTTGGCAGCTGCTGTTGCTTTGCTGTTCAAACGGCCTAATGACAACGCCCCACATGAATGGACGAGCCTGACGCACCAGCTTCTTATGAAGGCACCTGATCCGGAAGCCGTCTTCAAGGAAGTCGTCAAGCGCCTGCGTCCCACGGGCTGGAGCGGATCGCTAGCGACGAAGCTTGAATCCCGCCTTACGCTGCTCATTCAACTTGATGTCAGCGCAATCCCGACGCTAGCGGCGCCTCTCGATAGTGCCAAGTCAATGCTGAAGCAATGCATAGAAATAGAGCGCCGTCGCGAGACAGAAGAAGACAAGGCCCGCAGCGGGCGATTTGAATAAGAGTAACATTGATTCGCATCGGCGAACGTGGTGCGAGTTGCACGGCGCTTAGCAAGGGGAGGCGAGCAGGTCTGACTAATGCCCGATCTATCCCACTTCCCCATCACCAAGCGCTGGCCGGCCAAGCATCCCGACCGTCTGCAGCTCTATTCCCTGCCGACGCCGAACGGCGTCAAGGTGTCGATCGCACTGGAGGAGATCGGGCTTGCCTATGAGCCGCACCGGATCGACATCGGCGCCAACGAGACCTGGACGCCGGAATTCCTGTCGCTCAATCCGAACGGCAAGATCCCGGCGATCATCGATCCGGACGGGCCAGGCGGCACCCCCTTCGGGCTGTTCGAATCCGGAGCGATCCTGCTCTATCTGGCCGAGAAGGTCGGCAAGCTGCTGCCGAAGGATGCGGCGCTCCGCTACGAGACCATTCAATGGGTGTTCTTTCAGATGGCAGCGGTCGGGCCGATGTTCGGCCAGGTCGGCTATTTCTACAAATTCGCTGGAAAGGAGATCGCCGACAAGCGTCCGCTCGAACGCTATCGCGCGGAGTCTCAAAGATTGCTTGGTGTCATGGAGACGCGCCTCGACGATCGGCACTGGATCATGGGCGATGACTACACCATCGCCGATATCGCTCTCCTCGGCTGGGTCCGCAATCTGATCGGCTTCTACGGCGCGCGCGAGCTCGTCGCGTTCGATAGCCTGAAGTATGTTCCGGCCTGGCTGGAGCGCGGTTTGGCACGACCGGCGGTGCAACGGGGTCTGGAGATTCCCAAGCGAGCGTGAAGAGGCGCCGCGGCTTGCTCGCAGTCTTCAAGCCTCGCATAAATACCTGACGGCAGGTGGCAAGTATAACTCCCTACAACAGCCTCTATCGTCGCCAGGGAGATGGTCGTGACGGAATCCCCGGGGCGTTTCGGGCTGACGGTCGAGGTGAGAGATGAGTAGGGCGACATCCGAGGGGTCTGCAAAAGCACCCGCAGGCATCGCAGCGGGACAGTGTCTTTGCGGCAAGGTCAGGTTCGAGATCGACATCCCGGCGCGATGGGCGTGGCATGACCATTCCCGCAAGACGCAGCATGCACAGGGTGCTGCCTACGCGACCTATGTGGGCAGTTGGCGGAGCCGCTTCCGCTTTACCAAGGGGGCTGCGAACGTCACCCGTTTCAACGATGCGGCTGCGGGTAAGGCCCGAAGCTTTTGTGCTCGATGCGGTACCCCCGTCCTTTATGAGCGCGCTCACTCGCCTGAGATGGTGAACATACCCCGGGCGCTGTTCGACGGCCGGACCGGCAGGGAACCGCTCTATCACATCGCCATCGGGGAGTCGCCCGAATGGGCCTATCGAGGCCAGCCGTTGCGTCCGCTCAAGGGATTCCCCGGCGTCGTGTGGGAGCGTCCGCGACGGAAAAGGCAATCCGAAACCGCCAAAGACTTGTCGTTCGAGCCGTGACGCGTTTCTCGCCGTACCGGCGTTCTCTTCGCGTGGCGACCGTCGCCGTGCGGGGCCTGGCATGGGGCGGCGCTGTGGCGCTATCCTAACCGATCGATCGCTCGTCGTTGCATCTTCGCCCCCGATTGCGGCATCGGCCAATCAACCCCCAGCGGGAGACAGCATGGACCTCAAGCTCAAGGGTCGCACCGCGCTCGTGACCGGCGCCAGCCAGGGCATCGGGCGCGCCATCGCAATCGGCCTCGCGGCCGAAGGGGCACGGATTGCGCTCGTCGCCCGCCGCAAGGAGCTGCTGGAAGAGGTCGCCAAGGGCATCGAGGCCGCCGGCGGCATCAAGCCGTCACTGATCGTGGCCGACGTCATGCAGCCGGAGTCGCCTTCCCGCATCCGCGACGAGGCGGTCCGTGCGCTCGGCCGGATCGATATCCTGGTCAACAGCGCCGGCGGCAGCCGTCCGATCCCCGTGGAAGCGCCCGACGCCGCCTGGGACGAGGCGCTGATGCTCAACTTCACCCGGCTCCGCCAGATCACCCACGCCGTCTTGCCCGGCATGATCCAGGGCAAGTGGGGCCGCATCATCAACATCACCGGCAAGTCCGAGCCGGATCGGATCAACGCCGCCTTCGCCGCCAAGGCGGCGGTGCATGCCTGGGCCAAGGGCTTGTCCCGCGAGATCGGCAAGCACGGCATCACCGTCAACTCGATCGCGCCCGGCCGGATCATGTCCGAGCAGATCCGGCGCCTCTATCCCGAAGCCGAGCGCCGCGAATTCGCGGAGCGGGAGATTCCGGTGGGCGAGTACGGTGAGCCCGAAGACCTCGCCGTCCTCGCCGTCTTCCTCGCCTCGCCTTTGGCCCGCTACATGACCGGGACGGTCATTCCGGTCGACGGCGGGCTCCGGCGCTATCAGTACTAGGGACTGAACCGATGTCCGACTGGAACGCCAAGCAGTATCTCAAATTCGAAGACGAGCGCACGCGGCCGCCGCGCGACCTCCTGGCGCAGGTGCCGCTCGGCAGCGTCAGGCGCGCGGTCGATCTCGGCTGCGGACCGGGGAACTCGACGGAGCTCCTGGTCGAGCGATTCCCCGCGGCCGAGGTCATCGGCATGGATTCCTCGCCGAACATGCTGCAGAAGGCGCGGGAAAGGCTGCCGAAGTGCCGCTTCATGCAAGCCGAGATCGAGAGCTGGGTCCCGGACGCCGGCACCGATCTCTTGTTCGCCAATGCGGTCTTCCAATGGCTACCGGAACATCCGGCGGTGCTGCAGCGCTTGCTGCAAACCCTGCCTGAGGGCGGCGTGCTGGCGGTGCAGATGCCCGACAATACCGAGGAGCCGGCCATCGCCCTCATGCGCGAGGTGGCGTCGCGCGAGCCCTGGGCCAGCAACAAGGCGCTGTCCGGCGCGGCGCGCACCGCCCTTCTCGCGCCCGAGGGTTACTATGACCGCCTCAAGCCGCACGCATCCCGCCTGGACATCTGGCACACCGTCTACAACCACGTCATGGCCGGGCCCGAGGGCATCGTCGAATGGTTCAAGGGATCGTCCCTGCAGCCTTATCTGGCAGCGCTCGAAGGCCGGACCCGCGAGGACTATATCGCGGCCTATACCGCGGAGCTGGCCCGGCACTACAAGCCCCGCACCGACGGAAGGGTCCTGCTGGCGTTCCCGCGGCTGTTCATTCTCGCCATGCGCTAGCAACCCACGCGCCTATGCCTAGGATTTGGGCAGACTCCTAGCCGGCAGCCCTTGCTTGTCTGCCGCCGGTGAACTTCCTAGTATGTGGAAATCAACGATAAGCGCGAACCAATGCGCAGCGCAGCCTTAGGGAGGAGCTAGCCGCCATGACCATTTCCCGGCGTCGATTCGGAACGATCACGGGTGCTGCCGCGCTCGCCACCGTGTTGCCTCGGCGGAGCCGGGCGCAGCAAACGATCATGATCAAGTTCAGCCATGTCGTCGCCGACGACACGCCGAAGGGCAAGGGCTCGCTCAAGTTCAGGGAACTTGCCGAGAAGTACACGAACGGCAAAGCCAAGATCGAGGTCTATCCGAATTCGCAGCTCTACAAGGACAAGGAGGAGGTCGAGGCCCTCCAGCTCGGCGCCGTCCAGATGCTGGCCCCCTCGACCGCGAAGTTCGCGCCGTTGGGAGCGAAGGAATTCGAGGCGATGGACCTCCCCTTCGTGTTCGCCGACGACGCCAACTACGACAAGGTCGTGAAGGGCGAGGTCGGCAAATACCTGATGGCCAAGCTGAAGCCCGCCGGCATCACCGGCCTGGCATTCTGGGACAACGGCTTCCACATGGTCTCGGCCAACAAGCCCTTGCTCCTGCCGGCCGACTTCCAGGGCCTGAAGATCCGCATCTCCGGCTCGAAGATCGCCGACATGTATTTCCGCAAGATGGGCGCCCAACCGCAGATCATGGCGTTCTCGGAGGTCTACCAGGCCCTCCAGACGGGTGTGGTGGACGCCTGCGAAAACACGCCGTCCAACTACCTTACCCAGCGCTTCCACGAGGTGCAGAAGCACATCACCAACTCCCAGCACGCGCATCTGCAATATGCGGTGATCGTCAATACGAAATTCTGGGAGGGCCTGCCGGCCGACATCCGCGGCCAGCTCGAGAAGGCCATGAACGACGCGACCGACTACACCAACTCGATCGCCCAGAAGGAGAACGCCGACGCCTTGAAGGAGATCCAGGCCAGCGGCAAGACCCAGATCCACGAGCTCACCGCCGATCAGCGCAAGGCCTGGGTCGCGGCGCTGATGCCGGTCTACAAGACGGCGGAATCGCGGGTCGGCGGCGAGATCCTGGCGCTGCTCGAGCGCAATCGTAGCGGCTGAGGCGAGTCCGACAGCACCTCCTCGAGGAGCAAGCGCAGGCATGGCGGTCGCCGGCGTTTCCGCAAAGCGCGCCCTAGCCGGTCCGCTGCTCCGTTCGCTCGACCATCTCGAGGAATGGCTCATCACCTTCCTCATCGCGGCGGCGACCGTGATCATCTTCGTCGCGGTCGTTCACCGCTACGGTACCTCGGGCGCGATCGACGTGTCGAAATGGGCGGCCGCCCATGGCTGGCTGTCGCTCGCGGCGGCCCTCGAGCGCCTTTTCGTCTGGCTCGCCGATTGGGATCTCTCCTGGGCGCAAGAGCTCTGCATCTACATGTTCATTTGGATGGCGAAGTTCGGCGCCGCCTACGGTGTGCGCACCGGCATCCATGTCGGCGTCGACGTGCTCGTCAACCGCCTGCCGGAGGAGCGGCGAAAGAACGTCGTCCTGTTCGGCTTGCTGAGCGGCGCCGTGTTCACCGGCGTCGTGGCGGGGCTCGGCGCCAGCTTCGTCCACGGCATGTATCTGACCGGGCAGACCTCGAACGATCTGGAAGCGCCGATGTGGATCGTCTATCTGGCGATTCCGCTGGGCTCGGGGCTCATGTGCTTCCGGTTCCTGCAGGTCGCCTGGTCGTTCGCCCAGACCGGCATGCTCCCGCATCACGACCACGCCCATGTCGAGGGCATCGAGAGCGATGCGACCGCGGCCGACGCCAAGACTCCCTGGCGGCGCGGCGAGGCGATCGGCTGGGCCATGATGCTGGCGCCGATCCTCATTTTCCTCTTGTGCCTGGCGCAGCATACGGGCGTGGTCGAATTTCCCCAGGGCGTGCGCGCCGCGCTCGTATTCCTGCTGCTGATCTCCCTCATGCTTACCGGCATGCCGATCTCCATTGCGCTCGGCATGACCGTGCTCGTCTTCCTGTTCACCTTGACCGACGTGCCGCTCGCCTCGGTGGCGCTCAAGCTTTTTACCGGCATCGAGCGATTCGAGATCATGGCCGTGCCGTTCTTCATCCTCGCCGGCAACTTCCTCACCCATGGCGGTGTGGCGCGGCGCATGATCGACTTCGCGACCTCGATGGTCGGGCATCACCATGGCGGCCTCGGCCTCGGTGCGGTTCTGGCCTGCGCGCTGTTTGCGGCGGTATCCGGCTCCTCGCCGGCGACGGTGGTCGCGATCGGCTCGGTGATGTTGCCGGCGATGGTGGCGCAGGGCTTCCCCAAGCGCTTCGGCGCGGGCGTGGTCACCACCGCCGGGGCGCTTGGAATTCTCATTCCGCCGTCGATCGCCATGGTGCTCTACGCGGTCTCCACCAACACCTCGATCGGCAAGCTCTTCATCGCCGGGATCGTTCCGGGCATCGTGCTGGCGACCATGCTGGGCGTCACCACCTGGTACCGCGCCTGGCGCGCCGGCTACCCCAGGTCCGCCAAGGCAACCTTCAGCCGCCGCTTTCGGACGTTTCGCGATTCCGCCTGGGGGCTGCTGCTGATCGTCATCGTCATCGGCGGCATCTATTCGGGCGTGTTCACGCCCACCGAAGCCGCCGCGATGAGTGCCGTCTACGCGTTCGTCATCGCCGTCTACGTCTATAAGGACCTCAAGCTCAGCGAAGTGCCGCGGGTCCTGCTCGCCTCGGCGAACATGAGCGCGATGCTGCTCTACATCATCACCAACGCCGTGCTGTTCTCGTTCCTGATGACCTACGAGAACATCCCGCAAATCATGGCGCAGTGGATGATCGATCAGGGGCTGGGTTGGGTCAGCTTCCTGCTCGTGGTCAACGTCCTGCTGCTGCTTGCCGGCAACGTGATGGAGCCGTCATCCATCATCCTGATCATGGCGCCGATCCTGTTTCCGGTGGCGATGAAGCTCGGCATCGACCCGATCCATTTCGGCATCATCATCACCGTGAACATGGAGATCGGCTTGTGCCATCCGCCGGTCGGCCTCAATCTCTATGTCGCCTCGGGCATCGCCCGGATGGGGATCACCGAGCTCACCATCGCGGTCCTGCCGTGGCTCGCGACCATGCTGGTGTTCCTCGTGCTGGTGACCTATTGGCCGGGTCTGACGCTGTTTCTACCGGCGCTGCTCGGGATGCGATGAGACGCGCGCCGTCCTCGGCGTAGACCGACCCCCTTGCAGATTGTCGAACCGATAGCGAGGTCCCTCTGCGGTTCCCCTCGGCGGATTGCGAGACTGATGAGAGGCAGGCCAGATGCAGCAGGACACACCGGTCGAGGTCCGCGATGTGGCGCCGGGCCTGTGGATATGGAGCCTCCATCATCCTGATTGGAAACCGAATCAGGGCTGGGAGCCGCGCGTGGCGTCGACCTGCGTCGAGTCGGGGGGCGAGATCCTGGTCCTGGATCCGCTGGCACCGCCCGCTGGCACTGTTGCGGTGTGGGAGCGGCTTGACGCGCGCCCGCCGACGGTCGCCATCGTTCTCAAGCCGGATCACGTCCGCCACGTCGATCAATTTGTACGCCGCTACAAGGCCCGGGCCTTCGGCCCGGATCGCTTCGATCGCGACGACATCCCAGAGACCCGGTTGGAGCCCATCTACCCCGGTAGCCGACTTCCCGGAGGGATCATCGCCCAATACGATGGACGGGGCCGTAACGAGACGCCTCTGTGGCTGCCGGAGCAGCGCACCCTCGTCTTCGCCGACGCGCTGACGGCACCGGGGGGAGAGCTCAGGGTCTGGGCGACACCGTGGCATCGGGAACGAGCCTTGCCGGCGCTCCGCGCCCTGCTCGAGCTCCCCTTCGAGCTGGTGATCGTCTCGCATGGCGAGCCCGTGCACACCCGTGCGGACTATGAGCGCGCCCTCGAACGCACGCCGTGGAGCGGATAGCCCCCGGTCGGACGAGGCTGCCGTCGACGGATTCGCGATCGTCTCGCCAAAGCATGAGGCGCACCGTCTGCTGGTGCGGCAATACATGCTGACCGTGCCGGACGATCTCCTGGAGGCGGCACGGCTCGACGGCGCCGGAGAATTCCGGATCTTCTGGAGCGTCGTCCTGCCGATCGCCTTGGATCGCCGCCATGGGTGCTTCGGCAACCTCATCCTTCGACACGCTCAGGATGAGGTTTTTCCTTTGTTCCACGCACACCACCCTCATCCTGAGCGTGTCGAAGGATGAGGGCGACCCGTGGGCGAAGACGGCACTGGCGGTAAGGAACTTCCGGGACACGACACTACCCCGCCTTCTCGAGAGAGGCGAAAGCCAGCGAATCGTCGCTGCAAGTCAGCCTAAGCGCTCGAGCGCTCACGTTCCCGGACAGAGAAGGCATGATCGCCGGCGTCGCGCTCGGGCCTCCGCACGGGCGGCCAGTAGTCCTTTCGCCGCTCCAATGCGTGAACCAACACCTCGCGCGCGCTGAGCAAGGCCGTGCGACAGCGAGGCGTGAGCCAGGCGCTTTGGCTCTCCAGCATCCGGTCGATTTCGACGATCTCGGCCTCGAGCTCCGCATCCGCCCGGACGATCGCCGCAAAATTGCCTGCGGGCGGGCTTGCGCTCGCGAGGCTCATCGGGAGCCCCCGACCGACCGCATCCCGGCAAGCGTTATTTGCCGGTTCGTGCGGGCGCGTCGCGGTTGGGCCGGTCGTCGCGCATAGGCGCTGCGCTGACCCATGAGGTTGAGAAGCGCGAAGCGTTCCGCGACTTCGAGCAGCATCGCCGGCTCCGGTTCCTTGGGAGAAACCGCCTGGACGATGCGGAGTTTCGACGCCCCGAGACCGGGACGCTCGTCTGGTGCCCTGCCTTCGCGCGGCTGTGAATGGGACCTTGATGTGAGACCGCTCATGCCACCCGCCAACCATGTTCGCAGGCATAAGCATCGATGCTGGCCGCAACGACCGTCAATGAGGCCGTCAGCAACAAAAATTCAAATTGTTCATGCGACAAGATCGGATTATTCTTCGCTCCGCCCTTGCCAAACGAAAGATCCGGGCGAAGGCCGCGATTTCAACGTCTTGCCAGAGAATTACCTGGAAGAAGATCCATGGTGCAACCATTCCGGATCCTGGTCGTCGATCCGGATCCGCCATCCGTTGAGCTCATAACGCGAACCGCAAGCGCGCTCAGAGCGACCGAGATCGTATCGGTGGCCACGGCCGAGGCGGCGCCGCCGAAGCTTTCCGACCCGGAACGGCCCTTCGACCTCGTCTTCACCGCGTTGGACCTGCCCGACATGGACGCACCGACGCTGGTCAAGTGGACTCGCGCCTACGGCGACAGCCAAAGGCCGAACGTGCCCATGGTTGTGATGCATGAGGGGCCGCTGCCCTCGACCGCCGCGACCGAGATCGTCAATGCCGGCACGCGGCTGCTGCTGCAAAAGCCGCTGACCCAAAGGCGCATAGCGGCGTTCATCGACGGTGCGGGGAGCGCCTATCATAACTTCATCATCAGTCCGACCTATATCGGCCCGGAGCGCCGAGGAGCGAAGCGGCCGATCCGGGATGAGCGACGGATCACGGCGTCAAGCGCGGTACTCATCGTCGAGGACGCGACCAATTATGAGCTCGGCGACGACACAATGGTCGTCATCTTCGATTATCTCAGACTCCGCGTGTCCGGCGCCGATCTCGTCAGCTTTCGCGACTTTCTCACGCGCGAGCATCTGCAAGCCGCCCTGCGGAACCGGGCCTCGGTGCAGCGGAGAACCTTCCGCAAGGTCGAGCGGCAGCAGGGGGTCTTGGAAGCGTCGCTTGCCGCTCTGGAGCAGGAAGCGACCGGCGAGCACCTCAAGCGGATGAATCGCGCCGCGTGGACTATCGCGGCCGATTGCGCCAGCGCCGGGTGGACCCTCATGGCGTCGGTCGCGAAGTCGCTGCACCATTACACCTCCGGCGCCTATCGGCCCTCGCAGCGGCTCGTGCGCTTTCTGGCCTCGCACGTCTTGGCGCTAAAGACGGCGCTGACCGGCCGCATTTTCGACGATGGCGGCCGTATCGGCCAAACGATCGTGGCGACGGTTCGCAGCGCCGAGCTCATGTTTCGCCGCGACGCAACCAGCCCTTCCTCCGGCGTGTGAAGCGGCACATGCGCGTTGCGAGCACACCCGAAACAGTCACCCCGGCCGACAAGGTCGAGCTGGACGCCCGCGAGCTGGCGCTGGCCGGCGTCATCCGCGAAGCCGGACGCTTGGCGCGGACTTATTTCTACGACCGGGCCTCTCTCGGGCTCACCTTCAAGGGACCCCAGGACTATCTGACCGTGGCCGATGGTGCGGTCGAGCGCGCCATCATCGAGCGCCTCGGCCGGGCCTTTCCCGGCGACGGCTTCCTGGGCGAGGAGGGCGGCGGCCGGCCGGCCCCGTCGCTCTGGGTGATCGATCCGATCGACGGTACCGCCAACTTCGCGCGCGGCGTGCCGCATTTCTGCATCTCCATCGCCTATATGCGGAACGGCAAGGTCGAGCTCGGCGCCATCTATCAGCCGATCACCGACGAGCTTTTCGCCGCCCGCCGCGGCGCCGGCGCCGCCTGCAACGGCCGCAAGATGCAAGTGAGCGCCACCAAGGACATGGCCCAGGCGATCGTCGAGCTCGGATGGTCGAAGCGCCGGCCGATGCAAACCTACACGGCAGTCATGGAGCGGGTGGTGACGGCGGGCGGCAGCTTCCGGCGCGCCGGTTCCGGTGCGCTCGGTCTCGCCTATGTCGCCGACGGCCGCTCGGACGGCTATGCCGAGCTCCACATCAACTCCTGGGATTGCTTGGCTGGCCTGATCATGATCGAGGAAGCCGGCGGCTGGACCAACGACTTCCTCGCCGGCAATGGGCTGACGGAAGGCAACCCGGTGCTGGCGGCCACACCCGCCCTGGCCGCGGCCATGCAGAAGGCGACCGGCATCGAGCGCTAGTCACCGTCTTCCTCCCTCGCCCATGGGGAGAGGTGAAGGTTCGCGACGACGCCGGCTTCGCCATCTTGTCCCACGCGGAGAGGCCTGGGATGAGACGCCTTCCCCGCGTCGTCCGCTTCTGGACCGCTGCGGTGCTGCGGTGCTAGCCTCCCTGTCATAAAATTGAAACACGCGGCCTCGGATCAGGGGCGGCTCGTGACGGGAGGATTTGAGGGCCATGACACGATCGCGTTCGCAATTCCGCCGCTGCTGCGGCTTGGCGCTGCTGGCCGCTGGGTTGGCGCTCCCGACGACGCAAGCGCGCGCCCAAGGCGATCTCACCGTTTATTGCGGTGTGCAGGAGGAGTGGTGCCGGCCGATGGTCGCCGCCTTCGAGCGCGCGACCGGCGTCAAGGTGGCGATGACCCGCAAGAGCTCCGGGGAGATCTATGCCCAGCTCAAGGCGGAAGCCGCCAATCCGCGCGGCGATGTCTGGTGGGGCGGCACCGGCGATCCGCATCTGCAAGCCGCCGAAGAGGGGCTGACCGAGGAATATCACTCCGCGATGCTGAGCCAGCTGCAGGATTGGGCGGTGCGTCAGGCCGAGCAGGCGAAGTTCCGCACCGTCGGCATCTATTCCGGCGCCCTCGGCTTCAGCTTCAACACCGAGCTCTTGAAGAAGAAGGCCGCGCCCGAGCCGAAATGCTGGGCCGATCTCTTGAACCCCGCATTCAAGGACGAGGTGCAGGTCGCCGACCCGAACTCCTCGGGAACCTCCTATACGATGCTGGCGACCATGGTGCAGCTCATGGGCGAGGAGCCGGCCTTCGACTACATGAAGAAGCTGCATCGCAACATCAATCAATACACCAAGTCCGGCGCGGCTCCGGCCCGGGCCGCGGCCACCGGCGAGAGCTTGATCGGCATCACCTTCATGCATGACGGCGTGACCGAAGCCGTTGCCGGCGCGCCGCTCAAAGTGGTGGCCCCTTGCGAGGGCACCGGCTACGAGATCGGCTCGATGAGCATCGTCAAAGGGGCCCGCAACCTCGCCAACGCGAAGAAGTGGTACGACTGGGCCTTGACCCCCGAGGCGCAAGGGATCGGCGCCGAGGCCAAGGCCTATCAGGTGCCGTCGAACAAGAACGCCAAGACCCCGCCGCAGGCGCCGAAATTCTCCGAGATCAAGCTCATCGCCTACGATTTCGCCAAATACGGCTCCTCGGCGGTGCGCGGCGGCTTGCTGGCGCGCTGGGACAAAGAGGTGAAGTCGCTGCCGAAGTGACGGGCCGCCCGCGCTCGACGTGAACCGTCGGCATTTTTTATGGTGCCTCGCGGGCTGGATCGGCTTTGCGGTCCTGCCATGGCACATGCTCGACGCGGGCTTCTGGAGCTTCCGCTGGCTCGGGCAGTATCCCCAGCCTGCTGAAGCGATGCCGGCGCTCGGGCTGGGGCTCCTCGAGGGGCATGGCTGGCTTCTGCCGATCGGGCTCGCCCTCTTGGCGCCGCTCCTGGTCATGCGGCGCCCGGCCGGCGACCGCATCCTCGCCAGCACGCTCGCCTGGTCGGGCGGGCTCGGGCTCCTCTGGACCTTCGGCCAGGGCTTCCTCATCGGCCTCAAGGGCCCGCTCATCGGCGTGCTGGCGGGTCTGGGCGGGCCGATCGCCCAAGGCCAGGCCGGGCTCGGCTGGGGTGCGGTCGTCGTCGTCGCTTCCTTGTTGGCCTTCCTCGCCTACGGGCTTGCCCAGCACGGCGCCTGCCGGGGCGACGGCTTCGTCGTCGGCGCCATCCTCGCCGCGGTGCTGCTGATCGGCCTCTTCGTGTTCTTTCCCGTGGGCCGCGCGCTGGCGAGCGCGCTCCAGGACAATGACGGAAATTTCGTGCCGGGCCTGTTCGTCCGGCGCATTCTCGTCCGCGACATCTGGGGCATGGACTGCCTCTACAGCGAGCTCCGCTGCGGGGTCGCGTTCAACACGGTGGTGCTGGCGATCCTGGCCGGGCTCGGCTCGACCTTGCTCGGCCTCGCCTTCGCCTTGGTCGCCGTCCGCTCGGCGTTTCGCTACAAGCGACTGCTGAGGGCGATGACGGTGCTGCCGATCATCACCCCACCCTTCGTCATCAGCCTCGCCATCATCGTGCTGTTCGGCCGCACCGGGCTCGTCACCGGCTGGCTCGATGCCTTGTTCGGGCTCGGGCGCTCGCGCTGGATCTATGGCCTGCCGGGCGTGCTCATCTCTCAGCTCCTCTCCCAGACCCCGCTCGCCTTCCTGGTGCTGATCGGCGTGCTCGAAGGCGTCGGCCCGTCGCTCGAGGAGGCGACGCAGACTTTGGGCGCCAGCCGCTGGCACTGCTTCCGCACCGTCACCTGGCCGCTCATCCGCCCCGGGGTTGCCAATGCGGCGCTGCTGGGCTTCGTCGAGAGCATGGCGGATTTCGGCAATCCCTTGGTGCTCGGCGGCAATTTCGACGTGCTCTCGGTCAAGATCTTCTTCGCCGTGGTCGGCGCCCAGCACGATCCCGGACGCGCCGCGGTGCTGGCCGTCGTGCTCTTGTGCTTTACCCTTGGCGCTTTTTGGCTGCAGAACCAGTGGCTGGGCAAGCGCGTCTACGTGACCGTGACCGGCAAGGGCGATTCCGGCCTGCCGACGCCGCTGCCCCGCGGCATCTCCTGGGCGTGCTATCTGACCACGCTCCCCTGGGTCGCCTTCACCCTCGTCGTCTACGCGATCATCCTCATCGGCGGCTTCGTGCGCGACATCGGGCGGGCCGACTACACCGTCACCTGGCGGCATTTCATCACCGCCTTCAATGTCGAGACGACGGAGCGCGGCCTGTTGTTCTCGGGCTCGGCCTGGGATTCGTTCTGGACCACGCTCGAGGTCTCCGCCATCTCCGCCCCGCTCACCGCCGCCATGGGGCTATTGACCGCCTATCTCCTCTCCCGCCAGCGCTTCGCCGGGCAGCGTTTCTTCGAGTTCGGCACCATGCTGAGCTTCGCCATTCCCGGCACCGTCATCGGCGTCAGCTACATCATCGCCTTCAATGTGCCGCCGATCGAGATCACCGGCACCGCGCTCATCCTCGTCATCTGCTTCGTGTTCCGGAACATGCCCGTGGGCGTGCGCGCCGGGCTCGCCGCCTTGAGCCAGATCGACCGCAGCCTGGATGAGGCCTCGCTCACCTTGGGCGCCCGCACCACGATGACCTTGCGGCGGGTGATCCTGCCGCTCCTGCGTCCGGCGGTGGTGGCGACCTTGGTGTTCAGCTTCGTGCACGCCATGACCGCGGTCAGCGCCATCATCTTCCTGGTGAGCGCCCGCTACAACATGGCGACCTCCTACATCGTCAATCGCGTGGAGGCGGGCGAGATCGCGCTGGCGATCGCCTACTCCTCGGTCTTGATCCTGGTCATGGCCTTGGCGATCGTGGTGATCCAGCTTGTGGTGGGCAAGCGGCGTCTGGGCCGGCGCGGCCTCGGCGATCTCGGCCTGGCAGGTGCAGCATGAGCGCAGGTGCGGCATGAGCAAATCGGGACCGGCATCGGTCGAGTTTCGTGGCGTCACCAAGCGCTACGGGCAGATCGTCGCGGTGAACGCCGTATCGTTCACGGTCGAGCCCGGCAGTTTGGCGACGCTCCTGGGACCGTCGGGCTGCGGCAAGACCACCACCCTGCGCCTGGTCGCCGGCCTAGAGATCGCCAGCGAGGGCCAGATCCTGATCGGCGGCCGCGACGTGACGCGGCTTTCGGCCGCCGAGCGCGACGTCAGCATGGTGTTCCAGTCCTACGCGCTGTTTCCCCATATGAGCGTGCTGGAGAACGTCGCCTACGGGCCGATCGCGTCCGGCGAGCGCAAGGCCAAGGCGCACGACATGGCGCTGGAGAAGCTCGAGCTGGTGGGCTTGTCCGGGCTCGAGCGGCGCATGCCTTCCGAGCTGTCGGGCGGCCAGCAGCAGCGCGTCGCGGTCGCCCGCGCGCTGGTCTTGGAGCCGCAGGTCCTCTTGTTCGACGAACCGCTCTCCAATCTCGATGCCAAGCTCCGGCGCCAAGTGCGCGAAGACATCCGTGCCTTGCAGCGGAGCCTCGATCTGACCGTGGTCTATGTCACCCACGACCAGCAGGAGGCGCTCGCGGTCTCCGACCAGGTGATCGTCATGTCGAACGCCGCCATCGCCCAGCATGGCTCTCCTCGGGAGCTCTATGAGGAGCCGGCCAATCTGTTCGTCGCCGACTTCATCGGCGATGCCAACATCATCGCCGTGGAGATCGAAGCGATCGTCGGCAATCAGGCGCGGGTTCGCCTCGGGCCGATCGAGCTCGAATTGCCGGCGCGCGGCGCCAGGAACGGCAAAGCCCACATCGCGGTTCGGCCGGAGTCGCTGCTGCTCGCCGTCGACCAACCCAATGAGGACGCGCTCCGGGGCCGCATCGCCAAGGCCGCCTATCTCGGGACCCACATGGAGTATTCGGTCGAGACCGCGCTGGGCGAGCTATTCGTGATCGACCGCCGCATCGCCCATCCGTTCGCCACCGGCACGGATCTTTGGCTCTCTTTCGCCGATCACGGCATGACCCTGGTGCCGGAGCGGTAGGCAGCGGCGCCTAGACTCTGACTGGTGCCAATGCGGTGCTTGGCCGGGAGCGTGATCGCAACCGGCGCTGCACGCCGCCTGTCGCGCACGGTGACGCAAATTGGC
Source organism: Pseudomonadota bacterium (assembly GCA_016195085.1). Classification (NCBI taxonomy): domain Bacteria; kingdom Pseudomonadati; phylum Pseudomonadota; species Pseudomonadota bacterium. The sequence goes on from JACQAG010000043.1 coordinate 44,857, forward strand.
TGGGCACGGTCCCGCCCGCAGTGCCGGAGGCACCCGATCCCCGGCCGGCGTCCTGGGTCGCCTGCATCGCAGCCCGTTCCGTCAAGCCCAGCCAGGCTTGGCGAAGAAAGCCCCACAAGGCCTCCTCAGTGACACGGTCGCGCAGCATCACCGCCTGCATGACAGGGTCGGCAATCATCTCCGCGAGGCTAGGCTCCGGTCCCGCATCGGCATAGTCGCTCATCGCTCATGCTCCCGGTTTCGGGTGCCCTCTCCATCACACGAGCCATGCTAGTCGCTCTAGAGGTGTCTAGTCCGACGCACAAAGGTGAAATCTTCCTTAATGAAACATGTCCATTCCGCCGCATTTGAGCGGTGATCGCAGATTTATTTAAGCATCCAGTGGGACGGCTGCGCTTCTAAGCCGGCAGCTCGTAGCCGATCGCCGCTTCGATCTCGCAGGTGCGTTGTACGGCAGGGCGGGCCATCATGCGCTCGTAGTGGCGGGAGAGGTTGGTGAACTCGCCTTGCGCCGGATTGAGCGAGTTGCGGAAGCGCCAATACAGGCGAAAGAGGTGGATGTCGGCGATCGAGTAGCGCCCGAGCGCCCACTCCCGGTTCCCCAAGCGCTGGTCGGCCATGGCGTACACGGCGCGGGCATGGTCGATCCCCTGTCGTCGCGCCGGATGGACCGCGGCGGCAAGGAACGACATCCACGAAATCGCCTGCGCTTCCGCTTCGCTATCGCCTTCGGGCAGCAAAGCCGCCGCGGGGTAGCGCTTCGCCAGATAGAACAGGATCGCGGCGACTTCGGTCAGCGGGCGTTCATCGATCAGCAGGGTCGGGACCTTGCCTTCCGGATTGAGCGCCAGATAGGCGGGCGCGCGGTTCTCCTTCTTCGCAAGCGAGATCGGCCGGCGCTCGAACGGTTGGCCGATCTCGTTGAGCGCGATGTGCGGCGCCATCGAGCTCGTTCCCGGATCGAAGTAGAGCGTCAGCATTGGCGTTCCTCCGATTGAGGTCCCACAGTACGGATCTACGCGAGCCGCTGCCGCTTGCGCGCCCGTCGATAGTCGCTGGCTGCCCGCGTGCGCTCGCCGACCGGAACGTCCCACCAGGCTCCACCCTCGGCGGTGCCGCGATGGGGATCGGTATCGATCACGATCACGCTCGTCCGCTTGGCCCGCTTGGCGCGGGCGAGGGCCGCCTCCAGCGCCGCGATGTCGGCGACCTTCTCGGATTGGGCACCCAGGCTTCGCGCATGCAGCACGAAATCGATATCGGGATCGGCCGCACCCAGGAGGTTGTTGAAGCGGGCGCCGCCGGTTGCCTGCTGCAGGCGGTGGATGCAGCCGAAGCCGCGATTGTCGAGGAGCACGATGATGAGCTTAGCGCCGAGCGCCACTGAGGTGGCGATCTCGGAGTTGAGCATGAGGTAGCTGCCGTCGCCCACCAGCACATAGACCTCGCGCTCGGGTGCCGCGAGCTTGGCGCCGAGACCGCCGGCGATCTCGTAGCCCATGCAGGAGAAACCGTATTCCAGGTGGTACTGCTTGGCGTCCTCGGCACGCCAGAGCTTGTGCAGCTCGCCCGGCAAGCCGCCCGCGGCGCACACCATGATGCTGGCGCGGCCGGCGGCCCGATTGACCGCCCCCAGAACCTGGCCGTCGCTGGGCAGGCCTCGGCTCGGCGGTTGCGTCAGCCGGGCGACATCCCTCCACCAGGCACGGGCGAGGCGGCGCGCGCGCGCCGTCCATCCCGACGGCGCCTTCCAGCGACCGAGACCCCTGCCCAAGGCGGCGATGCCCCGCTCGGCATCCGCGACCAGCGGCAAGGCACCGTGCTTGGCTGAATCGAAGCTGCCGACATTGAGCTGGATGAGGCGCATGTTCGGATTGCGAAAGAGTGCCCGCGAGCCGGTGGTGAAATCGCTCAGCCGCGTGCCGACGGCAAGCACCACGTCGGCCTCCGCGGCGAGCTGATTGGCGGAAGCCGCACCGGTGACGCCGATGGCGCCGACATTGGCGGGGTCGTCCCAGGCGAGGCTGCCCTTGCCGGCCTGGGTCTCGCCCACCGGGAGTCCCCGAGACGCTGCGAGGTCGGCGAGACGGCGCTCAGCCTGGGAGTATTTGACCCCGCCGCCGGCGATCACCAGAGGCCGGCGCGCCGCCTTGAGGAGCATCAGCGCGTCGGCGAGCTCGCCGCGATCGGGCTCGGGCCGGCGCAACCGATGCAGCCGGGGCCGGAAGAATTCGCGGGGATAGTCGTAGCTTTCCGCCTGCACGTCCTGGGGCAAGGCGAGCGTGACCGGGCCGCAATCGACCGGGTCGGTGAGCACGCGGATGGCTTGCGGCAGGCATTCCAGGATCTGCTCCGGCCGGGTCAGCCGATCCCAATAGCGCGACACCGGCTTGAAGCAATCATTGGCGCTGATCGTCCCATCGCCGAAATCCTCGACCTGCTGCAGGACCGGGTCGGGTCGGCGCGAGGCGAAGATGTCGCCGGGCAGGAACAAGACGGGGAGCCGGTCGAGATGGGCGACGGCGGCGGCGGTGACCATGTTGGTGGCGCCGGGCCCGACCGAGCTGGTGCAGGCCATCATCCGGCGCCTGGCATGGGTCTTGGCATAGGCGATGGCGGCCATCGCCATCGCCTGCTCGTTGTGCGCGCGCAAGGTCGGCAGACTCTGCCGGTTGGCGTGGAGCGCCGGCCCCATGCCGGCGACATTGCCGTGACCGAAGATGGCAAAGACGCCGCCGAACAGCGGCACCCTGCTGCGCCCGATCTCCACCTGCTGCTGGGCCAGGTAGCGTAGGATGGCTTCCGCCATGGTGAGCCGGATGGTCGGCATGAATGATCCCTCCCCTTGGGGCCGGTGATTGCTGGCGCCCGGCCGACGCAACCCTTATATACCGCAGCTTCACTGCACGATGCCGTTCCCTTGGTGAGGGGAGGCGAGGGGGGAAAATGCTCGATTTTGCCCAGTTCGGCGCGGGCCGCATCGGCGCCATCCATGCCGGAAACATCGCCCGCAGCGACCGGGCGCGGCTGCGCTATGTCGTCGACGTCAATCGCGTCGCGGCGGAGCGGCTGGCCGAGCGGCACGGCGCGAAGGCGACCGATGTGGAGACCGCACTCGCCGATCCCAGGGTGAAGGCCGTGCTGATCGCCTCCTCGACCGACACGCACGCGGATTTGGCGATGGCGGCGGCGCGTGCCGGCAAGGCGATCTTCTGCGAGAAGCCGATCGACTTATCCTTGAAGCGTGTGGACCAGTGCCTCGCCGTGCTGAAGCGCACCGGCGCGCCCATGCATGTGGGTTTCAATCGCCGGTTCGATCCCAGCTTCAAGGCGGTGCATGATCGCATCGCCGCCGGCGCCATCGGCACGGTCGAGCAGGTGATCATCACCAGCCGCGACCCCGGCCTGCCGCCGGTCGAGTACATCAAGGTCTCCGGCGGCCAGTTTCGCGACATGACCATCCATGACTTCGACATGGCGCGCTGGCTCCTGGGCGAGGAGCCGAGCGAGGTCTATGCCACCGGGTCATGCCTGGTCGATCCCAAGCTGGCGAAGCTCGGGGATACCGACTCGGTGATGGTGGTGATGCGCACGGCCTCCGGCCGGCTCTGCCACATCAACAACAGCCGGCGAGCCGCCTACGGGTACGATCAAAGGATCGAGGTGCACGGCTCGATGGGCATGCTTCAGGCCGGCAACCAGACCCCGACCATGGTGACCTTGGCCGACGCCAATGCGGTCAGCGCCGACAAGCCGCTGCATTTCTTCCTGGAGCGCTATGTCGATGCCTACCGCCACGAGCTGGACGCGGTCATCGATGCGATCCTGGCCAAGCGGAAGATGCCGGTCGGTCCCGAGAACGGAAGGCAGGCCCTGGTCCTGGCCGAGGCCGCGATCAAATCCCTGCAGAGCGGCAAGCCGGTCAAGGTGGCGCCGCCGCGACTGTAGGTCTGTAGCGCTCGCTCGCTGGCGAAACGCACTCAGACAAGATAGGGACTACATTTGTATACGGTAGTTGATGTTGCAGTTACTATCGAATTTTATTTCCGCATAGTATTAGTGCCCAACTGCAAATATCGAGACAAATTATTAATTCAGAGGAGTGCGCAGCATTACCATTTAAAATTGTTGCGAGCATGGTAGCATGAGGCGCCGCTAATGAACCTGAGCGAAGCGATTGGTGGAAGATCGCATTGGCGAGCCGGGACGAAACTCAGCCGCTTCGGGTCTATGATGCTGGAGAGCGGCGCTTTAAGCATAAGGGGCAATCCTCCAAGGCCGAGATTCGCTTTGACCCTCGAAGTCCTAAACGCGCAATTGGCATTTGCCCGAACAACATTTCCGATGCGCAAAAGGTGGAGCTGCTCAATGGGGCGATAGAAGTCGAAAGCGACCTGCGTGAAGGGCAGTGGCCGTCCCGGCTGTACAACGTTCACCGAGGAGCTATTTACGAGGCGCGGACCACGACGGCGGGAAGGTCGTACCATGGTTACCCTTATCGTGGTCGGCTAAGACGAGAATTGATTGATCTCTTACGGCAGATTGCTGCGAACAAGGATTGTCTCGATGAATTCGAGAAATGGGTCGATGAGCATATAAGCCAGTCATGATCCCTACGATCCGTAACGCTCGCGCTTTGTCATTTGCTATCCGGTGGCGACCTATTGACGCTCCGGGGAAGGCAAGCAATCACGCCGATATCGAACTCAGAATCGACGATACACGCATTTGGCCCTCGGGTCAGGTTGATGACAGTTTTGCATGGTTTGCCGACGAGCTACTTGCGCATTTGACGGAGTATTGGAAGGCACTGGTGTTGCAACAGACCTATCCTGGTTCGTTGCAACCACCCTATCCTTCGGCTTTGCGGCACGAAGCGAACATCAGCTCCGTGTCAGCTAGCCAGGAGATCGCTCGAAAGCTTGCTCAGGAAGTCGACGATTTTGAGACGGCGCACAATCTGGCGTCGGCCTTCGGAGGTATTTCAGGGATCCCCTCCCTATGGTTGGTACGCGAAGAAATGGCAATGGTTGTCGAACCAGAAGGGCGCAATCCATATCGTGTGCCTCTTAGCGGCGCGATCACGGCACTCAACAATGTTGGTGACGAAATATGCGTCCGCCTTCGCGACAGCGGTGATAGCAGATGGAGTGCAATAATTGCTGCGTGGGAGTCCAGAAACGGAGGCGATTCGGTTCGGATTCAGTCGTTCGCAATAGGGCAAGATTTGGAGACCACTCGTGCGTTGATTCACGACCGCTTTCTCGCTTCGCCTAACTCAGTCATTGATGCGAGCAATGACAACGACGAACTCAAGATCGCGGCGCGCATGTCAGGCATCCTCACAATTGCGGAAATAGAAGCTATTTTGAGGGAAGTCAGGTCTTGTGGACTTCGGCAAACGGACACTCTCGACCGACTTTCTCAAGAAGCACTCGACTTTGCTGATGATGACAGAACGGATAGCCTAATTCATGAGGCCGGCATTCGTGCGGCGAAATGGTTGCGTCAGAAGCTCGTGCTGCGGCCGGTGGACATAAGTGATCCATTCAAATTTCTGGCAGATCACAATGTCGATGTTAGAGAGCGATCACTCAATTCGCCGGAGGTCGACGCAATTGCTTGTTGGGGACCACGCCACGGTCCGGCGATTATCATCAACCGAACGTCGCGGCGTCACAAGACACCGTATACAGGTCCGATGGCGCGTGCCGGTGCGATTCGCGCGACTGCTGCTCATGAAATCTGTCACCTGTTGTTCGATCGCGGGCACACACTTCCTGCGGCAGAGGTGCTTGGTGGTCGAGTAGCTCATTGGGTGGAGCAGCGTGCTCGTGCCTTCGCTGCTGCGTTCCTATTGCTGCCCTCAGTTGCTGCGGATAAGTGGCACGCGCATGGACGCCCCATGGATGAAGAAGGTGTAAACAAAGCTCTAACGGCTCTCTGTGCACGCTATCAAGTTACTAAGAGCATCGCGGCGTGGCAGCTCGAGCATGGTCTCGGCTCGGAGGTTAATCCTCAATTGAAACGAATTCTCGACCGCGTCGCACCAAATCGGTACGCGGCTCTGCCCTAAGCCTGGGGCGCGGGCTCGGTTGCGAGCCGACTTTGGCGGAGCTCGCCCGTCTGCTCGAGGATGGGATAGGCGACCGAGGTCAGATGCGAGTGGATGCGCTTCAGGTCGCGCAGGATGTCGAGATGCAAGGAGCTCGTCTCGATGCTCTCGATCCGCCCGCTCCGGAGCCGCTCCAGATGCCGCTCGGCGGCGGCGCGCTCGCGCTCGCGGAACTGCACCTTCTCCTCCAGAAGCTGGCGCGCCATCTTGACGTCGCCCCCCATGAAGAGCGCCAGCGATAGCCTGAGCGTGTTCAGGACCGAGGCATGCAGGTCTTCGATTTCCCGCAGGCCCTCATCGGAGAAGCTGAGGCGGTGCTTCATCTTCTTGACCGCGAGCTCTATCAGGTTCTTGTCGATGATGTCGCCGATATGCTCGAGGTTGGTGGTGAAGGCGATGATCTCCATGCAGCGTCTGCCGTCGGTATCGCCCATGGCCTCGCGGCTCACCTGGGTCAGATAGAGCTTGATCGCCTCGTGCAGGCTGTCGACCACATCGTCCCGCCGCGAGATCTCGTCGGCGAGCTTGCGGTCGGCGCTCTTGAAGACCTTGAGCGTGTCGCGCAGCATGCCTTCCAGAGTATCGCCCATGCGCAAGGTCTCGCGCGCCGCCGCGGCGATCGCGAGCGGCGGGCTGTCGATCGCCATCGGATCGAGGTAGCGCGGCTTACGCGGGTCATCCGGGTGCGGCGTGGCCGGCAGGAGACGCGTCGCAAGGCGCGCCGCAATCGGCAACAGCGGCAGGAAGACGATGGCCAGGGTTACGTTGAATAGCGTGTGGAAATTGACGACCTGGCGGCCGATATCGGGCTCGAGCAGCGCGACCCACGGCCCGATGGTGTCGAGCAAGGGCATGGCGACGAGGACGCCTGCGGTCCGGAATCCGAGATTGCCGACGGTGACGCGGCGTGCCTGCACGTCGCCGCCCCAGGTCGCCAGCACGGCGGGCAAGGCGCCGCCGAGATTAGCGCCCAGCACCAGCACGAAGGCGAGCCCGATGGGCACCAGACCCACCTGGGCCAAGGTCATCACCAGGAGGATGATGGCGAGGCTGGAATGGGCGAGCCAGGTCAGGCCGATGGCGACGATGAGCGCCAGCAGCGGCTCGCCGCCGAGGGCCTGCAGCACGTCCTGCAGCACCTCGGAATGGCGGACCGGCTCCGAGGCGGCGACGATGAGACGGAGGGCCAGCAGCATGAGGCCAAGCCCGATCACCGCCCGGCCGAGGTCGCGCCAGCGGGTGGACGAGCTGACCATGAAGGCGGCGACGCCGGCCAAAACCAGAAGCGGCGACAGCCAGCCGAGGTCGATCGACAAGGCCTGGGCCACGAGCGAGGTGCCGACATCGGCCCCCAGCATCACCGCCAAGGCCGGGGCGGTCGCCACCAAGCCGCGCTCGGCGAAGGAGGCGGTCATCAGCGCGGTGGCCGTGCTGCTCTGCAGGAGGCCGGTCACCGCAAAGCCGGCGCCGAAGGCGGACAGGCGATTGCGCAAGCCGACGCCGACCGCCCGTCTCAGATCCGCCCCGAAGGCTCTAAGCACGCCGGTGCGGACCATCCTCAGGCCCCACAACAGGAGGGCGACACCGCCCAGGAGATGGATCAGAACCGAAGTGCCCAAGGACCGATAACCTCGCCGGAAAAGTTATCCACAATGACTTGTTGGCAGTTTTTCATAAATCTGTAACAATAAGAATATCATGGCCCGATTCTCCGCGAATGCAACGGCAAAGGACCTGCCGAGAACTCGGACGCCGCTGGCGGCGGTGGAAGCGGTGCCCGCGCTGAATTCGGCGGGCGCACGGACGGCCGTGGAGGCGGAGCTTCTAGCGCATCCCCTGGCGCGGTTGCATCTGGCAATCGAAGCCTGCCGGGGGGCCGACCCGAACGCGTCTCGCACTGCCCGGCTCATCGGCAGCGGTCGCACCAAGATGGCGAAGAAGCTTTGCGAGGAAGCGGCCGAGGTGGCGATCGCGGCGGTCAAGAGCAAGCGCGAGGGCGTCATCGCCGAAAGCGCCGATCTCCTCTATCACCTGGCGGTCCTGTGGTCGGCGATCGGCATCAAGCCCGGCGACGTGTGGGCGGAGATGGATCGCCGCGAAGCGCTCCTCGGCATCGCCGAGAAGCGCCCCAAGTCAGTAATCAGAATTCAAAAGCCAGAAGCCGCGAAGGAATAGCGAGCCCCTGGCGACCGCGTTCCGGTTTCTGACCTTCTGACTTCCGATTTCTGTCTACGGCAAGGTGTAGGCGGTCTTCACCGTGGTGTAGAACTCGGCCGCGTAGCGGCCCTGCTCGCGGGGGCCGTAGCTCGAGCCTTTGCGGCCGCCGAACGGCACGTGGTAGTCGACGCCCGCGGTCGGCAGGTTGACCATGACCATGCCGGCCTGGGCGTGCCGCTTGTAGTGGCTCGCATGCTTGAGCGAGGTGGTGCAGATGCCCGAGGAGAGGCCGAAAGGCGTATCGTTGGCGGTCGCCAGCGCCTCCTCGTAGGATTTGACCCGGATCACGCTCGCCACCGGCCCGAACACCTCCTCGCGATTGATGCGCATGGCATTCGAGGTCTCGCTGATCAAGGCAGGGGCCATATAGAAGCCCTCGGTCTCGCGGTTCAAGCGCTCGCCGCCGGCGACCAGCTTGCCGCCCTCCTTCTGCGCGACCGCGACATAGTCCATGTCCTGCTTCAGCTGCTTGGCGTCCACCACCGGGCCGATATCGGTGCCGGGCTTGACCGCGTCGTCGACCTTGAGCGCCTTGATCTTGGCGGCCACCGCATCGACGAAGCGGTCATGGATCTTTTCGGTCACGATCAGCCTGGAGGAGGCGGTGCAGCGCTGGCCGGTAGAATAGAACGCACCTTGCACGGCACAATTGACGGCGATGTCGAGCTCGGCGTCGTCGAGCACCACCAGCGGGTTCTTGCCGCCCATCTCCAGCTGCACCTTGGCCATGCGGCCGACCGCCACCTGGGCGATGCGCCGGCCGGTCTCGACCGAGCCGGTGAAGCTGATGGCGGCGACCTTCGTTGAGTTGAGGATCGTCTCGCCGACGACGCTGCCGCGGCCCATCGCCAGGTTGAACACGCCTTTAGGCGCGCCGGCGCGCTGGATGATGTCGGCGATCGCCCAGCCGCAACCGGGCACCAGATCGGCCGGCTTGAAGACCACGGTGTTGCCGTAGGCGAGCGCCGGCGCGATTTTCCAGGCCGGGATGGCGATCGGGAAATTCCAGGGCGTGATCAGGCCGACGACGCCCACCGGTTCGCGGGTGATCTCGACGTCGATCCCCGGCCGTATCGAGGCGATCTTCTCACCTTGGATGCGCACGGTTTCGCCGGCGAAGAACTTGAAGATCTGGCCGGCGCGCGTCGCCTCGCCGATGCCTTCGGGCAGGGTCTTGCCTTCTTCGCGCGCGAGCAGCCGGCCGAGCTCATCCTTGCGGGCGATGATTTCGGTGCCGATCTTGTCCAAGAGGTCGGCGCGGGCCTGGATCGAGCCGGTGGACCAGGCCGGGAAGGCGGCGGCGGCGGCATCGATCGCCTCGGCCGCATCCTTGGCGCTGGCCCGGGCGTAGAGGCCGACGATGTCGGCCAGGTTCGAGGGATTGACGTTCTCCGCCGCTTCGCCGGAAGGCCGCCATTCGCCGCCGATGAGATTGGGGTGCAGATCCTTGACTGCGGTCGCCATGACGCTTCCTCCGATGATCCTGTTGCCGGCCATCATAGCCAATCGATGTCGGTGCGCCACCCCGGCCCGTCAGGGGTCATGGTCCGGCCCGGGCGTTGTTGCTACAACAGCGGCAAGAGTGAGCACAAGGAGCGAGACGCCATGGCTCTCGATCGATGCAAATGAGCGGGTCTTCCGCCTCCGGGTCGCCGGCCGAGAGCGGCGCGCATACGGATTTCGCCAAGGAGATGAGCTATGGCGACTATCTCCAGCTGGATCAGCTCCTATCGGCGCAGCGGCTGGTCTCCGGCAGCCATGACGAGCTGCTGTTCATCACCATCCATCAGGCAACCGAGCTCTGGCTGAAGCTGGCGCTGCATGAGCTCAAGGCTGCGATCGACCGGATCCGCGCCGACGATCTGTCGCCGTCCTTCAAGATGTTGGCCAGGGTCGGGCGTATCCTCTCGCAGCTCATCCAATCCTGGGACGTGCTGTCGACGATGACGCCCGCCGACTATCTGTCCTTCCGCGATCAGCTCGGCCACTCATCGGGTTTTCAGTCCTACCAGTACCGGCTGGTCGAGTTCGTTCTCGGCAACAAGAACCGGGCGATGCTGGCCCCGCATATCCACCGCCCGGACATTCATGGGCAGCTGCAGAGCGCGCTCGAAAGCCCCAGCCTCTATGACGAGGCGATCCGGCTCCTGGGCCGCCGCGGCCTCGGCATCGCCAAGGAGTGTCTCGAGCGCGATTGGAGCCTGCCACGCGAGCCGCATGCTTCGGTCAGCGACGCCTGGCTCAAGGTCTACCGGGACACGACCCGCTACTGGGATCTGTACGAGCTGGCCGAGGAGCTCGTCGACCTCGAGGACAGCGTGCAACAATGGCGCTTCCGCCATGCCACTACGGTCAAGCGCGTCATCGGCTTCAAGCGCGGCACTGGCGGCACTGCGGGCGTTCCCTATCTTTATAGCCGGCTCGAGCACGTGTTCTTTCCCGAGCTCTGGCAGGTGCGTACCGAACTCTAAGATCGCCGACACCTCGGCTCAGCGTCCAAGCGACAAATTCATCAACAAGAGGCCGGCGACGACCACGCCGGCGGCAACGACGCGCCGGAGGCCGAAGCGCTCGCCCAGAAGTCGCGTGCCGAGCACCGCGGCAAACAGAACCGAGGTCTCGCGCAACGCCGCCACATGCGCCATGGCCCCCACGCTCAAGGCCCAGATGGCGATGGCGTAGCCGAGTGTGGCGATGATCCCGCCGGCCACACCGCGCCGCCAGTGACGCCGGAGATAGGGAAGGAGCGCGCGGCCCCTGAAGAAGAGCGCCACGGCGATCACCCACGGTCCCTCCAGGATGTTGAGCCAGACGATGTAGCTGAAGACGTCGCCCGCGCTGCGTCCGCCGATCCCATCCACCACGGTGTAGCCGGCGATGGTGAAGCCGGTGAGCACGGCAAAGGCGGTCCCCCGCCAATCGGCGCGCCAGGACGTGCCACGGGCAAAGGCGAGGCTGGCGATGCCGAGGGAAACCAGGGCCACGCCCGCTGCTTCCGACCAGCTCAGCTCCTCATGCACCAGCCGACCGGCGAACATCGCCACCAGCAAGGGGCCGAGTCCGCGGGCGATCGGATAGACGTGGCTGAGATCGCCGTGGGCGTAGGCGCGAAGCAGCGCGAAGTAATAGCCGGCGTGGATGGTCACCGAGCCAACCAGATAGGGCCAGGCGGCCCGGTCAGGGATTGCCACGAACGGAAACGCGAACAGCCCAATGACCGATCCGGTCGCCATCACCAATCCCATCGAGACCAGCCGGTCGGAATCGGATTTGACCACCGCATTCCAGCTCGCATGCATGACGGCGGCGAGCAACACCAGGCCGACGACGGTCGGGTCGAGCTTCATGGATTGGCCGGGGAGCCGAGGGAGGAAATATGACAGTTCCATGAAAGCCCTGCCGGCGTCGAGGGGACATTCCAGCGGGGCGGCGCTCCCGTCCCCCGGGGCGAAACGCCGCTGGCGTCCGGCCGTCGAGCGGGGCAGCCGAGGGCGTCGCGTCGCCCGGGGCGGCGGTGCTACGATGCAAGGGATTTGGCCTAAAGGTAATCCATGAGCGCGCCCTTCTCGATCCGTACGACCATCCGTTTCTCCGATTGCAATGCCGGCGGGGTCGTCAGCCACCCGAACTATTTCGTCATGGCCGAGGGCCTGATCGAAGACTGGTTCGCGCAGCTTCTGGCGTTGCCGTTCGGCGAGCTTTTGAGCCATCGCAAGATCGGGCTTGCAACCGTGCACCTCACCGTCGATATCGAGCGGCAGAGCCGGTTGGGCGAGGCCTTGACCTGGAGCCTGCTGGTCCAGGAGATCGGGCGGAGCACGATCCGGCTGAAGATTTCCGCCGCGGCGGAAGCAGCCGAGCGGATCAGCATTCAGCAAGTGCTGATGACGGTCGAGCCGGGCTCGGGAAAGTCGGTGGCGCTTCCGGCCGATCTCCGCGTGAAGGTCGCGAACTACCAGACCGCAACCGCCGCCAAGAAGGCCTGACCGACCGGCCATCGAACCGGCTGGCGGGGAGGGCGGCGGCCATGGGCGCAAGCCTGCCCAACGCCGCCAAATCGTGTTATGTAATCTTCATATAAGGGACCCATCGCGCGAGCGATGGCAGTCCCGGGATCGCTGCCTGAGGGTCGGGTTTCGTGCCGGACCAGCGGCACGACAGCGGGAGGGGATATGGTCACCAAGCACATCGCGTGGACTCGTTTGGCGTCGGTTGCGACGGCTCTCATGGTGCTCGGCGCCGCCGCAGGCGCCAAGGGCGCCGGCTTCGCCTTGAAGGAGCAGAGCGCGAGCGGCCTCGGCACGGCGTTCGCGGGTGCGACTGCGGCCGCGGAAGACGCCACAACGCTCTTCTTCAACCCGGCCGGCATGGCCGAGCTCAGCGGCAACCAATTCTATGTCTCCGGCAGCTTCATCATGCCCTCGGCCGTGCCGACCAACCAAGGCTCCACCGGCCTTCTCGGCGGCTCGATCGCCGGCTCGGTCGGCGGCGACGCCGGCCGGAACGCGTTGGTGCCGGCGCTCTATGGCGTCTGGGATTTCCGGCCCGATCTGAAGTTCGGCCTGGCGCTCACCACACCCTTCGGCCTCACCACCGACTATAATGACAATTGGTACGGTCGCTATTCGGCGATCAACTCGCATCTGCGCACCACCAACATCCAGCCGACGGTCTCATACCGCGTGAGCAGCCAGTTCACCGTCGGCGCCGGCATCCAGGCGCAAAACGCCGCCGCCGACCTGTCGAACGCCATCGATTTCGGCACCATCTGCTTCGGCAGCCTGCCGGCCGCCACCTGCGGCGCGCTCGGCCTGTCGCCGCGCGGCAATGACGGCAATGTGCGCTTGACGGGCGATGATTGGGCCGTGGGCGGCAACGTCGGCCTGCAGTTCACGCCGGCCCCGGGCACGCGTCTCGGCTTGGACTACCGCTCCCAGATCAGCCACACGATCACCGGCAATGCGATCTTCCAGGTGCCGGCCGCGGCCACGCCCTTGCGCGCCACCGGCGCCTTTGCCAACACCGGCGCCCAAGGCAAGATCACCACGCCGGACAGCATCAATTTCGGCCTGCGCCACGAGCTGAACCCGCAATGGGCGCTGTTGAGCGATGCGTCGTGGACGCGCTGGAGCGTCTTCAAGCAGCTGCAGTTCACCTTCACCAACCCGGCGCAGGCGACCAGCACCAAGCCTGAGAATTGGCAGGACGCGCTGTTCGTCTCCGGCGGCGCCACCTTCAAGCCCGCACCCTTGTGGACGCTGCGTGCCGGCCTCGCCTACGACCAATCGCCGATCAAGGCGCAGTTCCGCACGCCGCGCATTCCCGATACGGACCGCTACTGGATTACCGTCGGCGCCAGCTACGATTTGACCCCGGGTGCCCGCATCGACGCCGGCTATGCACACATTTTCCTGAATGACGGCTCGATCGCCGATCCCGATTCCACCGGCGTCAACGTGACCAGAGCGAGCTACAAGCTCTCCATCGACATTGTTTCCCTCGGCTTGAGCATTAAGTTCTAGTAGGCGGGATCCGGCCGCTCGAGGCCGGCCGCCGCCGCCCTATCGCTTGTCGCCTTCGGAGCCCCGGGCTCCGGGGGCGCAGGCGCATCCCTGCCATCGGGAGTGCTCCGATATGCGCAATGTCGTCATCGCCGGCTATGCCCGCTCGCCTTTCACCTTCGCCAACAAGGGCGAGCTGAGGAAGGTCCGCCCCGACGAGCTCGCCGCCAAGGTGGTTGCCGGGCTCCTCGAGCGGATCGGCGTGCCACCCGAGGACATCGAGGACCTGATCGTGGGCTGCGCTTTCCCCGAGGGCGAGCAGGGCATGAACGTGGCGCGCCTCATCGGCTTTCTCGCCCATCTGCCGCTGAGCGTCGCCGGCACCACCGTCAACCGCTTCTGCGGCTCCTCCATGCAGGCGATCCACATGGCCGCGGGCGCCATTCAATTGGGCGCCGGCGAGGCCTTCATTTGCGCCGGCGTGGAGTCGATGAGCCGCGTGCCGATGATGGGCTTCAACCCGATGCCGAACCCGACGCTCGCCAAGGACTATCCGGCCGCCTACGTGTCCATGGGCATCACCGCCGAGAATCTCGCGCGCAAATACCAGATCACCCGCGCCGACCAGCAGGAGTTTTCCGTCGCCTCGCATGCCAAGGCGGCGGCGGCGCAAGCCTCCGGCAAGCTCAAGGACGAGATCGTGCCGATCGGTGCCGCCGCCGAGGATGGCTGCATCCGCCCAGGCACCACCTTGGAGGTGCTGGCCGAACTGAAGCCCGCCTTCGAGGAGACCGGGACGGTGACCGCCGGAACCTCCTCGCCCTTGACCGACGGGGCTGCGGCCTGCCTCGTCACCTCCGAGGACTACGCCAAGGCGCATGGGCTGAAGCCGCTTGCCCGGCTCAAATCCGTGGCGGTCGCCGGCTGCGCCCCGGAGATCATGGGCATCGGCCCGGTCGCCGCCACGCAGAAAGCCTTGAAGCGCGCCGGGCTTGAGGTCTCCGACCTGGGCGTGATCGAGATCAACGAGGCTTTCGCCGCTCAGGCGCTGGCCTGCATGCGCGATCTGGCGATTCCCTTGGAGAAGGTGAACCTCGACGGCGGCGCCATCGCGCTCGGCCATCCCTTGGGCGCCACCGGCGCTCGCATCACCGGCAAGGTGGCCCAGCTCCTCAAGCGCGAAGGCAAGCAGTACGCGCTCTCCACCCAGTGCATCGGCGGCGGACAAGGCATCGCGACCATCCTCGAGGCGGTCTGAACGGTCATGGCCAAGCCAGAGATCCGTCGCGCCGCGGTGATCGGCGCTGGGGTAATGGGCAGCGGCATCGCCGCGCATATCGCCAATGCCGGGGTGGCCGTCGACCTTCTCGACATCGTTCCGTCCGGCGCCGCCAACCGCAACGCGGTTGCCGAAGGGGCGCTCCAGCGCCTCGCCAAAGCCGATCCCGCCGCCTTCATGCACCCCTCGGCGCAGCGTTTGGTGACGGCGGGAAATATCGAGGATCATCTGGGACGGCTAGCCGAAGCGGATTGGATCATCGAAGCGGTCTCGGAGAAGGTTGCCCTCAAGCGCGACCTCTATGCCCGCATCGATCCCTTGCGCAAGAAAGGCTCGATCGTCTCCTCCAACACCTCGACGATCCCCTTGGCCGATCTCCTGGCCGGCGCCGGCAAAGGCTTTGCCCGCGATTTCCTCATCACCCACTTCTTCAATCCGCCGCGCTACATGCGTTTGCTGGAGGTGGTGGCGGGGCCGAAGACGCGGGCGCAGGCGCTCGAGACCATTCGCCGCTTCGCCGATGAGCGTCTCGGCAAGGGCGTGGTCGACTGCAACGACACGCCGGGCTTCATCGCCAATCGCATCGGCACGCTGTGGATCCAGTCGGCGGTCAACCACGCCACGGATCTCGGCCTTGCGGTGGAAGAGGCCGATGCGGTGGTCGGCCGGCCGATGGGCATCCCCAAGACCGGCGTCTTCGGCTTGATGGATCTCGTCGGCCTCGATCTCATGCCCCATGTCAGCCAGAGCCTGCTCGCCACGCTGCCGGCCGGCGACGACTATCGCCGGCTCTATCGCGAGCTGCCGCTCTTCACCAGGATGATCGCCGAGGGCTATACCGGCCGCAAAGGCAAGGGCGGCTTCTACCGCCTGGCGCGGGGTGCGGATGGCGCGCGGGTGAAGGAGGCGATCGATCTTAAGACCGGTCTCTACGCCCCGGCGGCGACGCCGCGGCTGGAGAGTGTCGAGGCCGGGCGGAAGGGCCTGAAGGCTCTGGTCGAGCACCCGGACAAGGGTGGCCGCTATGCCTGGGCGGTGCTTGCCGACACGCTCGCCTATGCCGCGGGACTGGTACCCGAGATCGCTCAATCGATCGTCGCCGTCGATGAGGCGATGCGGCTCGGCTACAACTGGAAGCGCGGGCCCTTCCAGATGATCGACCAGCTGGGTGCCGCGTGGTTTGCCGCAAAGCTGGCCGAGTCCGGCCGGACGGTGCCGGAGCTCTTGAGCAAGGCCGCCGCCGCTGGCGGCTTCTATCGCACGGTGGAGGGCCAGCTCGAATATCTGTCGGTGGCCGGCGCGTGGGAGAAGGTGGTGCGGCGCGCGGGCGTGCTCCTGCTGGAAGACGTGAAGCGCGCTCAGAAGCCGGTCGCCCGCAGCGCGGCCGCCAGCTTGTGGGATATCGGCGACGGCGTTCTCTGCCTCGAGTTCCACACCAAGATGAACGCCTTCGATCCCGAGCTTCTCGGCATGATCGGCAAGTCGCTCGGCATCGTCGAGAAGGGCCACAAAGCGCTCGTCCTCTACAACGAAGCCGACAACTTTTCGGTCGGAGCCAATCTCGGCTTGGCGCTGTTCGCGGCCAATGTGGCGCTGTGGCCGTCCATCGAGCAGATGATCGAGCAGGGCCAGGCGGTGTTCAAGCAGATGAAGTATGCGCGCTTCCCGATCGTGGGGGCACCGTCCGGCATGGCGCTCGGCGGCGGCTGCGAGGTGCTCTTGCATTGCGCCCATGTGCAGGCCCATGCCGAGAGCTATATCGGGCTGGTGGAGGTCGGTGTCGGTCTGGTGCCCGGGTGGGGCGGGACCAAGGAGCTCTTGGCGCGCTGGTCGGCCGAGCCGGCGCTGCCGAAGGGACCGATGCCGCCGGTCGCCAAGACCTTCGAGACCGTGGCGGTGGCCAAGGTGGCGAAGTCCGCGGCCGAGGCGCGGGATCTGGGCTTCCTCAGGGCCGGCGACGGGATCAGCATGAATCGCGACCGACTGCTCGCCGATGCGAAAGCGGTCGCGCTCAAGCTCGCCCGCCGCTACAAGCCGCCGGCAGCACCCATGCTGCGCCTGCCGGGACCCGCGGCGAAGGCGGCGCTCGACCTCGTCGTCGACGGCCTGGCGCATCAAGGCAAGGTGACGGCGCATGACCGTGTGGTGGTCAGTGCGCTGGCCGAGGTGGTGAGCGGCGGCGGCGCAGATTGGACCGAGCCGGTCGGCGAAGATCACGTGACGGCGCTGGAGCGCGCCGCCTTCATGCGCCTCGTTAGGACGCAAGGGACGCTTGCCCGCATGGAGCACATGCTGGAAACGGGCAAGCCGCTCAGGAACTGAGAAGAGAAAGGCCCCGCGCCATGCCCAGCTACAAGGCTCCCCTGCGCGATATCCGCTTCGTCATGGATGAGCTGCTCGAGCTCGACCAGCGTCCGCGGCTCCCCGGACATGAGGAGATCACGCCCGACACCGTCAATGCGGTCCTCGAGGCGGCCGCAACGCTCTCAGAGGAGGTGCTGTTTCCCTTGAACCGCAGCGGTGATGAGGAGGGATCGGTCTTCGAGAACGGCGTCGTGCGCACGCCTAAGGGATTCAAGAAGGCCTACGAGGCCTTCACCGCCGGCGGCTGGACCGGGCTTGCCTGCGATCCGGCCTATGGCGGTCAAGGATTGCCGCACCTCCTGCAGTTCGTGGTCGAAGAGATGCTGTGCTCGGCCAACCTGTCCTTCGCCATGTTCCCGGGCCTGTCGCAGGGCGCCTACGCGGCGATCGAGCGGCATGCGACGCCGGAGCTGAAGGCCACATATCTGCCGCATCTGGCGAAAGGCGACTGGTCGGGCACCATGTGCCTGACCGAGCCGCACTGCGGCACCGATCTCGGCCTCATTCGCACCCGCGCCCAACCGAAGGAGGACGGCAAGTACGCGATCACCGGCACCAAGATCTTCATCTCCGCCGGCGAGCACGACCTGACCGACAACATCATTCATCTCGTGCTGGCGCGGCTGCCGGACGCCCCACCCGGAATCAGGGGCATCAGCCTCTTTCTGGTGCCGAAGATCCTGGTCAAGGACAGGGCCGGCGAGCTCGGTCCGCGCAATGGCGTGCGCTGCGGCTCGATCGAGCACAAGATGGGGATCAAGGCCTCGCCCACCTGCGTGCTCAATTTCGATGAGGCCGAGGGCTATCTCGTCGGCGAGAAACATCGCGGCATGCGCTGCATGTTCACGATGATGAACGCCGCCCGGCTCGGCGTCGGCATGCAGGGCCTGGCGCTGGCCGAGGTCAGCTACCAGAACGCCCGCGACTATGCCCGAGACCGGCTGCAGGGGCGCTCGCTGAAAGGCGCGCAATATCCCGACAAGCCCGCCGATCCGATCATCGTGCACCCGGACGTGCGCAAGAACCTGCTGACGATCAAGGCCTTCACCGAGGGGGCGCGCGCGCTCGCCTACTGGATCGGCGCCGCCATCGACGAGGCCGAGCGTCACCCCGATGCCGGACAGCGCGAGGCGGCGGAGGATCTGGTGGCGCTGATGACGCCGGTGATCAAAGCCTACTTCACCGACCAAGGCTTCGCGTCCACCGTGTTCGGCCAGCAGGTCCTGGGCGGCCATGGCTACATTCGCGAATGGGGCATGGAGCAGTATGTGCGCGACGCGCGCATCGCCCAGATCTACGAGGGCGCCAACGGCATTCAGGCTCTCGATCTCGTCGGCCGCAAGCTGCCCCAGCACATGGGCCGTCTCCTGCGTCGGTTCTTCCACCCGGTCGACGCCTTCATCCAGGAGCACGGCACCGATCCGGCCCTGGCCGAATTCGTGCTGCCGCTCGCCAAAGCCTTCGCCCGCCTGCAGCAAGCAACCGCGCAGGTGGCCGAGAAGGGGCTCAAGGATCCCGATGAGGCGGGTGCAGCGGCGAGCGATTATCTCCGTCTCTTCGCCCTGGTGGCGCTTGCCTTCATGTGGGCCCGCATGGTCAAGGTGGCGCATGCGAAGCTGGGCGCCGATCCGGAAGGGTTCTATAAGGCGAAGATCGCCACGGCGCGGTTCTACATGCAGCGCGTGCTGCCCGAATCCAACGCGCTCTTCCAGTCGCTCATCGCCGGCGCGCGGCCGCTGATGGAGATGGAGGTTGCGGCGTTCTAGGGGGAAACGATGGCAAAAGCCGGAAAGTCAAAGCGTAATTCGAGAAGAAGAGCATTTTATCCACAATTGTATTATTCTCTTGTCATTAACTCTTGAGCTATAAGATGATGCGCCGCCATGGAAATTGACAAGCTCACCGTACGCGCCGTCGAGATCTTGGCAGACGCCACGGCGCGGGCTGTCGGGACTGGCTCGCTCGTCTATCTGAAGCTGACCCGGGCGGCCAGCGTCCGCTCCGAGCCGGCCCTCAATGCGGCGCGGACCGAGTTCGACAAGCTTCCGGTGGCGCGCCGGCAGGTGATCCACACCGATGCGATCGAGACGGCGACGAAGCTTGCCAGCGGCCAGGACACCCTGGCGGCGATCGACGCCATGTTCAAGCCACTGGCGAGCATCGGCAATATCCCGCGCCTGGTCGTTCGCAACTCTTGAGCTAAGGCGTTTTCGCGCCATTCGATTGATTTGGGCCGGTATTTTTCCCGAACGCCGATGCCGACGGCGGCCGGCGCATGACAGCGAAGCAGCTTGCGTGATATAGGCGAGGCGAGCCCGACGCCAGCGCCGGAGTCTTATCCCGTGGCCAGCCCCGACAGCCTTGTAGCCAGGCCTATCGACCTGGACTCCTCAGCGCGCTTCATCAACCGCGAGGTGTCCTGGCTCGAGTTCAATTTTCGCGTGATCGAAGAGGCCTTCAACCGCGCCCATCCGCTCCTGGAGCGGCTGCGGTTCCTGTCGATCTCCAGCTCGAACCTGGACGAGTTCTACATGGTTCGCGTCGCCGGCCTGAAGGGCCAGGTGGCGGCCGGCGTGGTGACGCCCAGCCAGGATGGCCTCACGCCCGCACAGCAGCTCGCCGAGATCAACCGCCGGGTCGTAGAGCTGGTGGAAAACCAGCAGCGTTGCTGGCGCGAGCTGCGCGCCGAGCTGGCTCAGGGCGGCGTTGCCGTCGTCGATCCGAGCCAGCTCTCCGAGAGCGAGCGTGCCTTCGTCGATGGCTACTTCCTGGAGCAGGTGTTCTCGGTCTTGACGCCGCTTGCCATCGACCCGGCGCACCCGTTCCCGTTCATCCCCAATCGCGGCTTCGCCATGGTGCTGCAGCTGACGCGCCCGAGCGACGCCAGGACGTTGCGGGCATTGGTGCCGCTGCCGGCGCATATCGGCCGCTTCGTGCGGCTGCCGGGCAAAGGCATCCGCTTCCTGCCGATGGAGCGCCTGGTCCGGCTCAATCTCGACAAGCTGTTTCCCGGCTTCGAAGTGGGCGGCAGCGGCGTCTTTCGCATCCTGCGCGACAGCGAGATGGAAATCGAAGAGGAGGCGGAGGATCTCGTCCGCCTGTTCGAATCCGCCCTGAAGCGCCGGCGGCGCGGCAACGTCATTCGCATGACCGTCGATGAGGCGATGCCGGACTATCTCAGAGAGTTCGTCATCGACCAGCTGCATGCGGCGCGAGAGGACGTCTTCAGCCTGGAGGAGATGATCGGCATGGCCGATCTCGGCAAGCTCATCGTCTCCGAGCGACCCGAGCTGCTGTTCAAGCCTTTCAACGCCCGATTCCCCGAGCGTATCCGCGACTTCGGCGGCGACTGCTTCGCCGCCATCCGCCGCAAGGACATCGTCGTCCACCACCCCTATGAGAGCTTCGATGCGGTGGTGCAGTTCCTGCACCAGGCGGCCCGCGACCCGGCGGTGCTGGCGATCAAGCAGACGCTCTACCGCACCTCCGATGACTCGCCCATCGTGAAGGCGCTGGTCGAAGCGGCGGAGTCGGGCAAGTCGGTCACCGCCATGGTCGAATTGAAGGCGCGCTTCGATGAGGAGGCGAATATTCGCTGGGCGCGCGACCTCGAACGCGCCGGGGCGCAGGTGGTCTATGGCTTCATCGAGCTCAAGACCCACGCCAAGGTATCGCTGGTGGTGCGCAAGGAGGGTCAGGCGCCGCGCTCCTATGTGCATTTCGGCACCGGCAACTACCACCCGATCACGGCCAAGGTCTACACCGACCTCTCCTTCTTCACCTGTGATCCGGCGTTGTGCCGGGACGCGGCGCGGCTGTTCAACTACATGACCGGCTATGCCACGCCCGAGACCTTCGAGAAGCTGGCGATCGCGCCCTTGTCCTTGCGTCCGAGCTTGCTCAAGCTGATCGCGGACGAGATCGCCCATGCGCGCGCCGGACGGCCGGCGCAGATCTGGGCGAAGCTGAACCAGATCGTCGATCCCGAGATCATCGATGCGCTCTATCGGGCCTCGATCGCCGGCGTACAGATCGATCTGGTCATTCGCGGCATTTGCGGTCTGCGTCCCGGCGTGCCGGGGCTGTCGGAGAACATCCGGGTCAAGAGCATCGTCGGCCGCTTCCTGGAGCATTCCCGCATCTGTGCCTTCGGCAACGGCCAGGCGCTGCCGTCAAGGCAAGCCAAGGTCTTCATCTCCTCGGCCGATTGGATGCCGCGCAACTTCGAATGGCGCGTCGAAGCGCTGGTGCCGATCGAGAATCCGACCGTGCATCAGCAAGTGCTCGACCAGATCATGGTCGTCAATCTGCGCGACGAGGCGCAGTCCTGGATCCTTCGCGGCGACGGCAGCTATCATCGGGTCCGCGCCGGGCCCGAAGCGTTCAGCGCGCACACGTATTTCATGACCAATCCCAGCCTGTCGGGCCGCGGCAGCGCTTCCAAGCGCCCCCAATCCTCGCCGCGCCTCGTGCTGAAGCGGCGCTGAGCCGGGCCGTGGTGGCGCCGACCCGGCTCCGTATCCGCCGTGGCTCCAGCCGACCCGCCCCCAGGCGTGGCGGCAAAGGACGCAAGCATGGCCGCGTCGCGGTGCTCGACATCGGGTCCAACTCGATCCGCCTCGTCGTCTACGACCGCGAATGCCGAACGCCGGTGCCGATCTTCAACGAAAAGGTGCTCTGCGGGCTTGGACGCGGGCTGGCGGAGACCGGCCGGCTGTCCGCGGCGGCGATGGCGAGCGCGCGCGAGAATCTCGTGCGCTTCGTCGCCATCGCGCGCGCCATGGGCGTCAGGCGCATGGACGCGCTGGCGACGGCAGCGGTCCGCGATGCGGCGAACGGCCGGGAATTCGTCTCCGACATCGAGCGCCGTAGCCAGATCAAGGTGCGCGTCATCTCCGGCGAGGAGGAAGCGCGCCTGTCGGCGCTGGGCGTGCTGAGCGCCATCCCGGACGCCGACGGTGTCATGGGCGATCTCGGCGGCGCCAGCCTTGAGCTCGTCGATCTGGGTCATGGGCGGACGCGCGACCAAGTGACTCTGCCCCTGGGTCCGCTCCGGCTGGTCGATCTCGCCGGCAACAGTCGCAAGCGGGCGCACCGGCTGGTTGATGCCTATCTCGGCCGCCTGCGCTGGCTCAATGATCTGGACGGCCGCGAGTTCTATGCCGTGGGCGGCGCCTGGCGCTCGCTCGCCCGCGTGCACATGGCCCATTGCGAGTACCCGCTCAGGGTGATCCATCACTATGCCATCGAGCGGCGCGAGGCGGAGACGTTCTTGCGCAGCATGCCGCGCTTGGCCAAGAGCGGCTGGCGCGACATTCCGGGCGTCTCGCGCCGGCTCGAGAGCCTGGAGTGGGCCGGGCTGGTGCTGGAGCGCGTGCTGGCGCTGGGCAAGCCGGTCCGGGTCGTCTTCTCCGCCTATGGGCTGCGCGAGGGCTGTCTCTTCGACCAGCTGAAGTCGGCCGAGCGCCGCATCGACCCTCTCATCAGCGCCTGCCTCGACTTGGCGCGCAGCCAGAGCCGCTTTCCGCCCCATGCCGAGGGGTTCTTGGCGTGGATGGGGCCGATCCTGCCGGAGAATTGGCTGGTGCCCCGCCGGCTCGTGCATGCCGCTTGCCTCTTGAGCGACATCGGCTGGCAGGACCATCCGGACTACCGGCCCGAGCACGCCTTCTTGAGGGTGCTCAGGCTGCCCGTGGTCGGCATCGACCATCCCGGCCGCGCCTTCCTGGCGCTTGCCATCGGCGCCCGCTACGCCGGGCGTCTCGGCCCCAGCGCCGTCGACGGCGTGACCGGCATGATCGATGGTGCCCGCATGCGCCAAGCGCTCATCGTCGGTCTGGCGCTGCGCCTGGCCAACACCCTCTCGGGCGGGGTTTCCGATCTGCTCGCCGGGGCCTCGCTCCGGGCCGGCGACGGACAGCTGACGCTCAGGCTTTCCGAGCGCATGAGCGCGCTGGTCGGCGACGTTACCCGCCGCAGGCTGGACGCGCTGGCCCAGGCCCTCCAGCTCCGGCCGCGGATCAGCACCATGCGGGCCGAGGCGGCGGACTAGTCCGAACTTTACCCATTTTTCGAGCAAGGCGCTGATGTGACTCGCATTTGGTTGCGGGTCCTGACTACAGCGTCGGTTGGAGGGCGAGCAGATCGAAGGCGCGGCGCTGGGTTTGGGTCGGTGTGGCGAGCACGGGG
>JACQAG010000044.1 GCA_016195085.1 Pseudomonadota bacterium
GCCAACGAGGTCGAGCTGCTCCGTGCGGCGCAACTCCTCGTTGAGGGTCAGCAGGTCGACCGGGTGCGAGCGCTCGAAGAGCGTGAGCATGTTCTGGTAGATCGCGCGATGGGCGTCGGTGTAGAAATCGGACGGACGGAGGATCTCGATGACGCGCGGCAGGCACTCACGCCCCTCGAGGAGGATCGCGCCGAGTACCGCGCGCTCGGCGTCCAGGTTGTGCGGCGGGATCCTGGACGGGAAGTCGGCCGCCAACGCGGTCTTCGCTACTCGCGAACGACGCTGACTCGGAGCTGCGCCGTGACCTCCGGATGGAGCCGGACGGCGACCGTGGTGTCGCCCAGTGTCTTGATCGGCTCGTCGAGCGTGAGACGCCGACGCTCGATCTTCACGCCGTTCTTCGCGAGGAAGTCCGCGACGTCCTGCGACGTGACCGACCAGAAGAGCTTCCCTTCCTCGGAGGCCTGGCGGCGCTCCTCGTAGGTCAGCGCCTCGATCCGCGCGCGAAGGCTCTCGGCGTCGCCCTTGACGCGGTCCGCCTTCGCCTCCTGCTGCTTCTTGATGTGGTCGAGGCCCCGGAGGTTGCCCGCCGTCGCGCTGAGCGCGAGCTTCTTCGGAAGCAGAAAATTGCGGGCGAAGCCGTCGGAGACGTCACGGACCTCGCCGCGCCGACCGACCTTGGCCACGTCGTCGAGCAAAATGACTTTCATCGCCGTCCCTATTCGGTCGCCGCGTACGGCAGCAACGAAATGGTGCGCGAGCGCTTGATCGCGTGCGTGATCTGGCGCTGGTGACGCGCGCAGCTTCCGGAAATCCGGCGCGGGATGATCTTGCCGCGCTCGGACACGAAATTGCGGAGCCGGCGGACGTCCTTGTAGTCGACGACACTCACCTTGTCCGCGCAATACTTGCAGATCTTGCGGCGTCCGAACCGGCGCCGCTTCATGGGCTTCTGGGGGGTCGGAATAGCTCTCCTCCTTACCTAGAACGGGACGTCGTCATCAGCCGCCGCGGTCGCCGGCTCTTCGGTGAAGGACTCGCCGGCGGCGGCGGGAACCGTCGCAGGGGCGGCGCCACCCTTGCCGCGGTCCATGAACTGGACGCGCTCGGCGACGACCTCGACCACGGACCGCTTCTGGCCGTCTTTGGCTTCCCACTCGCGCGTCTGCAGACGGCCCTCGACCAAGATCGCGCGACCCTTGTCGAGATACTCACCACACGTCTCGGCCTGCTTGCCCCAGACGATGACGGTGAGGAAGCACGTCTCCTCGCGCTTCTCACCGCCCTGCGTCGTGTAGTTGCGGTTCACCGCGATCCGCATGTCGGCCACCGCCGTGCCGCTCGGGGTGTACCGCAGCTCCGGTGGACGCACGAGATTGCCGATCAGGAAGACCTTGTTCAGGCTCGCCATCAAACGACCTCCTCGACTGCCGGTTGCTCAGGAGCCTTCGCCGACCGAGCCTTCTTGGGCTTGGGAACCCGGGTGCTGAGGAAGCGCAGGACATTCTCGTTGAGCCGGACCTGCCGCTCGAATTCCTTCACCATCGATGGCTCGGCAGAGACCTCGAGGACCGCGTACGTCCCTTCCCGCTGCTTGCGGACGTCGTACGACAGCCGGCGCTTCCCCCAATTTTCGACTTTGGTGACCTCCGCACCAAGGGCCTTGAGCTGCTCACCGAGCTGCGTCAGCAGCGCGGCGATCTCTTCATCCGTCGGACGGGGATCGACGATCACGAGTATTTCGTAGGGCCGCAGAACACTCACCCCCTCAGGACCAAACGTAAGCGCCTAAGACTAACAAACAACCTCAGACCGAACAAGGTCAACGCCCCAAAAATGATACGGCCCGGGGCGGTTTCCCGCCCCGGGCCGTGGCCCGCGCATCGCGCGGACGCGAACTCCTAGTACATGTCCCCGTGAGGCATCGACGGCGCGGCCGCCGGCTTGTCCTCCGGGATGTCGGTGATGAGCGCTTCCGTCGTTAGCAGCAACGACGCGATCGACGCCGCGTTCTGCAGCGCCACGCGTTCGACCTTCGCGGGATCGATGATACCCGCCTGCAGCATGTCGACGTGCTCCATGGTCTCCGCGTTGTATCCCTTCGTGGGCGATGTCTCGGTCTTCACCTTCTCGACGATCACGCTGCCCTCGAGGCCCGCGTTCTCGACGATCTGGCGGATCGGCTCCTCCAGCGCACGCTTCACGATCGCGGCGCCGATCTTCTCGTCCCCCTCGAGCTTCAGGCCGTCGATGGCCCTGGACGCACGCAGCAGCGCCACGCCGCCGCCCGGGACGACCCCTTCCTCGACCGCGGCCCGCGTGGCGTTGAGCGAGTCTTCCACGCGCGCCTTCTTCTCCTTCATCGCCGTCTCGGTGGCCGCGCCGACCTTGATGACCGCCACGCCGCCGGCCAGCTTCGCCAGCCGCTCCTGCAGCTTCTCGCGGTCGTAGTCCGAGGTGGTCTCCTCGATCTGCGCCCGGATCTGGTTGCAGCGCGCCTCGATGTCCTTCTTCTTGCCGGCGCCGTCGACGATCGTGGTGTATTCCTTCTCGATCGTCACCTTCTTCGCCGTGCCCAGCATCTGCAGGGTCACGTTCTCGAGCTTGATGCCGAGATCCTCGGAGATGAGCTGGCCGCCGGTGAGGGTGGCGATGTCCTCGAGCATCGCCTTGCGGCGATCGCCGAAGCCGGGCGCCTTCACCGCCGAGACCTTGAGGCCGCCGCGGAGCTTGTTGACGACCAGGGTCGCCAAAGCCTCGCCCTCGACGTCCTCGGAGATGATCAGCAAGGGCTTGCCCGACTGCACCACCGTCTCCAGAACCGGGAGCAGCGGCTGCAGGCCGGACAGCTTCTTCTCGTGCAGGAGAATGTAGGGGCTCTCCAGCTCGCAGGTCATCTTGTCGGCGTTGGTGATGAAGTAGGGCGAGAGATAGCCACGGTCGAACTGCATGCCCTCGACCACGTCGAGCTCGGTCTCGAGCGACTTCGCCTCTTCGACGGTGATCACGCCCTCATTGCCGACCTTCTGCATCGCCTTGGCGATCATCGCGCCGATCTCGCGCTCGCCGTTGGCCGAGATGGTCCCGACCTGGGCAATCTCCTCGGAGGTGGAGATCTTCTTCGAGCGCTTCACCAGATCGGCGACGACATGCTCGACCGCGAAGTCGACGCCGCGCTTCAGATCCATCGGGTTCATGCCGGCGGCAACCGCCTTCGCACCTTCGCGCACGATTGCGGCCGCGAGAATGGTGGCCGTGGTGGTGCCGTCGCCGGCCAAGTCGGAGGCCTTGCTCGCCACCTCCTTCACCATCTGCGCGCCCATGTTCTCGAACTTGTCGGCGAGCTCGATCTCCTTGGCGACGGTGACGCCGTCCTTGGTGATGCGCGGCGCGCCGAACGACTTGTCGAGCACGACGTTGCGGCCCTTCGGCCCGAGCGTGATGCGGACCGCCTCGTTCAGAATGTCGACGCCGCGCAGCATGCGGTTGCGCGCGTCGGTGGAAAAGCGAACTTCCTTAGCAGCCATGTTTCCTTACTCCTTCGACCTCAAGCGGCCTTCTTTTTCGAAACGGTGTGCTCGATGATGCCCATGATGTCGGACTCCTTCATGATCAGGAGCTCCTCGCCATTGAGCTTGACCTCGGTGCCCGACCATTTGCCGAAGAGAATGCGGTCGCCCGCCTTCACGTCGAGCGGGTTGATCTTGCCGTTCTCGTCCCGGGCGCCCGGGCCGACGGCGATCACTTCGCCTTCCATCGGCTTCTCTTTGGCGGTATCGGGGATGATGATGCCGCCCGACGTCTTGGCATCGCCTTCGATGCGCTTGACCACGACGCGGTCGTGCAGCGGCCGAAATTTCATAATGACTCCTCCATGCCTTTGATTCGAATCGGTTGCCTCTGAGAGGCGGGAGCGGCCTGTTAGCACTCCCAGCCAATGAGTGCCAGGCAGATAAGGGAGCGCCTGGGGGTTGTCAAGGCCGCGACCGCCCTAGGAATGAGCTGGGGCTGCCTAAAAGCGCCGCGCCTTGATGCATGTCAGTGCAACATTATGTGCCGGACTGGCAGCAGTCCCCCAGGCCGGCTGCTAACGCCATGATTTTTTTGAGTTTTTCTTGCTGCGCCGGATCGGTGCAGGCACATTGTTTGTTAATGCAGCGGGAGGACCATCGAAGGGTCGGACGTGAGCACGATCCCCCGAGCGAAGACGAGGAAGGGCCATGGGCGACTTTGTTCAGCAACTCAAGAATTATCGGCTGACCACGGCGGAAATCCTCTACCACATGCCGGATCACCCCGGTCTCCTGCAGACCTATATCTGGCAGAACCTGGACCTGGCGCCGCGGTTCCCGATTCTGTGCAAGTTCCTCACATTCTGGCAGCGCAATCTCGACGGAAGGCTGCATTCGGTGAAGGTCGCGAGTGCCGAGCTCATCAAGCCCGCCGAGATCCGCTTGGCCGGAGCGGAGTTGCGGCTGCACTAGAGTCTGATCCGGTTGGAAGGAATCGCCTGAGGCCCCGACCCCGCTTCGCGGGCGAGGGGTTACGGACAATGCGGGTTCAATGGCTGATCCTACCCAATCGGATCGGACTCTAGTCCCGCATTTCTCGCACGGGCCGGGTTGACGTGGCATGCCCTCTCGGGCGAGCCTGATAACCGGTTAAGGGGTTAGACAGCCCCGCGCCGGGAGATGCCATGACGAAACACAGATTGCTTGCCGTCAAAGGCTGGGGCTCGGCCTTGGTCGAGGCCGCCGCTGCGGTGGCCGGAATCGAGCTCGAGATCGAGGAGATCGACGCCAAGGGAACCGGCCGCGACCGGCTCCTCAAGCTCAACCCGCTCGGGCAGGTTCCGACCTTGCTGCTGCCGGATGGGAGCGTCATGACCGAGAGCGCGGCGATCCTGCTCTACATCGCCGATCTCAAGCCCGGATCGGGACTGGCGCCGGCCCCCGCGGACCCCGAGCGCGCCCGTTTTCTGCGCTGGTTGGTTTTTCTTGTAGCCGAGATCTATGCCGCCTTCGCCTTCAGCGACGAACCCTCGCATTGGGTCGACGGCGAGGCGGCAGCGGCCGAATTTCGTCGGCGCATCAATGCGCATCGCCAGCGCCTCTGGCAGATCGTCGAAGGCGAGATCCGGCCGAATCCCTGGTTTCTCGGAACCCGCTTCAGCGCGCTCGATATCTACGTGGCGGTGATGACGCGGTGGACGCCGAGGCGGGAGTGGTTCGCCCAGAATTGCCCGAAGCTCACCCAAATCGCTCTCGCCGCCGACGCGCACCCGAAGCTCAGCCCCGTGATCCTGAGGAACTTCGGTTGAGCGGACGAGGCGGCGCACCTGCTCACCAGAGCCGGCGGACCCCATAGGCGTCGAAGACGGTTTCGTTCGACACCAACGCCATGGCTTCGAGCATGGACTGGGCAATGAGCATGCGGTCGAATGGATCGCGCAGCGGACCCGGCAAGGATCCTGCCGCTTGGCCATGGCGAATCGTGATCGGCAGCGGGAGGAATCCTTGGTCGGCGACGATCTGCTCGAAATCGGCCGCCACCGAGGCCCAACCGGACAGACGCCCGATGCGATGCTTGGTGGTGATCTCCCAAGCCGATACGGCGCTCACATGCACGACGTTCAGTTCGTCTTCGATCGCCCCCCGTGCGGCTCTGGAAAGGGAGGTGTCGCCCGCGAGCCACCACAGCAGCGCATGCGTATCGAGCACGAGGTGCATCCGCTACTCCCAGGCGCGGAGCTCATCCTCGGGCAGGGGCTCGAAGAACTCCGGGCCAACCGAGACGACGCCGCGGAGTGCGCCGAACCGGCGCTTGACGGAGCGCTTTCCGATCGGCACCAGCCGCGCCACAGGCTGCTTGCCTCTAGCGAGGATGATTTCCTCGCCGGCTTCGACCCGGGTGAGGAGCTGCGAGAGATGGGTCTTGGCTGCGTGGATGGTGACGATGTCGGTCATGATCGTGCTGCCAAGGGAGGTTCGGTGATTAGCTAACTGTATTAGCTAACATCGACGCGACAGCAAATCAAGCCGGCTCTAGAATGGCGGCGCGGCCGGAGGCCGTCCTCTGAGGCACCATGATCCGTCACCCGATCCTCGGCTCCGTCGATCCGAACCATGTGATCATGACCTGGCATACCGGCGTCAGGCGCCGGTTCCAGGCCAATGCCGGTCGGCTCGAATATTTGACGGTGCTGCCGCGCGGCATGGCCCCCTTCCTCCAAATCGCCGAGTCGACCTCCACCTCGACCGAGTATCTCGAGCTGTTCCTGGAAGAGATCTTCCGCGAGACCGCCCAGTCGAAGGAGCCGGTGCCCGCCGTCGTCGAGCTGCATTGGCTCGGCAACCGCTACATGGAGCTCTATGTCGGCCGTCGCGCACGCTCCCGGCTGGAGGCGCCGATGGCCGGCACCTGGCTCATCCTCTCCAATCTCGACATGAGCGATCGGGACGGCGGCATTGCGCTGGTGCATCGCGTCGTCGACACGGTCAACCGCATGAGCGAGGGGCGCGGCCTATTGCTCGACCTCTCGCGCGTGCTGCCGGATCGCGGCCCGCTCATCCGTCTCGGCTAACGTTCCCTCGGCACTCGCCTCTCATCGCGTGCTTGCCGGTCGAGACCCCAGGCGCTAGTGTCCCGCCCCTGAAATTCGTCCCCGAATTTCAGGGATAAGCGGGCCACTAATCTATTGAATCTAGTGTGATGATTCCGAAGTTCGTGGGCGAACTTCGGAATCATCACACTAGCGTCCGGCATCGAGCTTCGGAGGGTTGAGATGGCGAGACTTCAGGGCGTGTGGCTGCCGATCATCACGCCCTTCGCCGACGGCGCGATCGACTTTCCGAGCTATGAGCGGCTGATCGATCATTACATCGCCGCCGGAATCTCCGGAATCATCCCGCTCGGCACCACCGGCGAAAGCCCGACGCTTGGTGACGAGGAGGCCGATGCTCTCATTGCCGCCACCGTCGCCGCCGTCGCCGGGCGCGTGCCGATCTGGGTCGGCGTCGGCGGCAATGTCACCGCCAAGGTGGTGAAGGCGGTCAAGCGCGTCCGTCGCCATGCCATCGACGGCATCCTCTCGGTCTGCCCCTATTACAACCGGCCGAGCCAGGAAGGCCTCCGGCTGCATTTCACCAGCATCGCCGAAGCGTTCGACCGACCGATCCTCATCTACAACATCCCCTATCGAACCGGCGTCAATCTCGCCAACGACACGCTTCTGCGGCTGGCGGAGCTGGCGAACGTCGTCGGCGTCAAGGACTCCTCCGGCAATATCGCCCAGTCGATCGAGCTGCTGCGTCAGCGTCCGCAGGAATTCTCGGTGCTGACCGGCGAAGATGCGTACTTCTTCACCATGCTGGCCCATGGCGGCGACGGCGGCATCCTCGCCTCGGCGCATCTCATGACCGAGCGCTTCCTCGGGGTGTTTCGGCGCATGACCGCCAACGACCACCAGGGCGCGCGGGCGGTCTGGTCCGGCCTCGAGGCGTTTGTGCCGCTGCTGTTCAAGGAGCCGAACCCAATGCCGATCAAGTATTGCCTGTGGCGGCTGGGCCTGATCCGCTCGCCCGAGGGCAGGCTGCCGCTGGCGCCGATCGGCGAGCCGCTCAAATCCGAGCTCGATCGGCACCTCTTCGCCGGCGCGGCCAAGGCGGCCGAGTAGCCGCACCCGATTTACTTTTGCGCCATTCAGGTCATTGGCATTGAACCGTGAAGACCCTCACCCCGTCCCTCTCCCGCGGGTGGTCTATGGGAGGGGGTGAGGCTCACCCCCTCCCCAAAACCCTCCCCTGGGCGGGAGAGGGGGTAAGAGCGAGGCGCGGGTCGCCCCCTCTCCCGCACCGCGGGAGAGGGACGGGGTGAGGGTTCGTTTCGGCCAATGCGCCCTCGCGACCTGTTCCTAGCGGCATTGGTGCCGACGCTGTGGGGGCTCGCCTTCATCGCCATCAAGGTCGGCCTCGAGACCTTCACGCCGGCCGAGCTCGTCGCCCTTCGCTTCCTCATCGCCGCGTTGCCGGCGCTGTTCTTGGCGCGACCGGCGATCGCCTGGCCGGTGCTTTTCAGCATCGGCCTCTTTTTGTTTTCGGGCCAATTCCTGCTGCTGTTCTTCGGCATCGCCTGGGGAATGCCGACCGGGCTCGCCTCGGTCGTGGCGCAGACGCAAGCGTTCTTCACCGTGCTCTTCGCGGCATTGGTGCTGGGCGAGCACCCATCGCTGCGACAGTCCTTCGGCATGCTGGTGGCGCTCCTCGGGCTGGTCTTCATGGGGTTCACGGTCGGCGGCGACTTCACCGCCATCGGCTTCGCCTTCACCCTTGCCGGCGCCGTCAGCTGGGCCATCGGCAACGTGCTGGTGAAGCGCCAGGGCAAGGTCGACATGCTGGCGTTGATGGCGTGGGCGAGCCTGGTTCCGGTGGCGCTCGCCACCGCACTCTCCTTGTCGGTGGACGGGGCTGCGTCTTTCCCCGAACGGCTCCTCCGTCTCACTTGGCCGGGCTTCGCCGCCGTACTCTATCTAGGCGTGCTTGCGACCGTGCTCACCTACGTGGTCTGGGCGGGCCTGCTCAGCCGGTACAGTGCGGCGACGGTGGCGCCGTTCACGCTCTTCATTCCGTTCGTGGGTGCCTTGTCGTCCTGGCTGGTATTCGGCGAACGCTTCGGGCCCTTGCGTCTTGCCGGCATGGCGCTGGTGATTGCCGGCGTCGCCGTGGTGGTGGCACCCGTCGATCGCCTGTGGGCGGCCATCCGGCCGCGCCCGCGACCGGGCTGATCTCACTCGGCTAAGCTGCGCGAGCCCATGCGCCGGAGGCAGCGGTCGATCCAGTGCACCGCCAGCTTCTCCTGGGTGGAGTTCTGCCCGAGCCGAGCATGCAGCATCTCGAAGTCGACCCGGTCCAGCGACTGGTCCTGATTGAAGCAGGAGAACACCACGGTCTCGGCGCCGGTCACCGGATCGCGGTGCGTCTGCAGGCACTGGGCGCAGATCTCCTTCATCATGCATTGCATCGGCGAGTTGATGCTGCCGATCGCGACATGGCTCGGCTTGAGGAACGGCTTGAGCACGCCGTGCCGGGCCGCCGCAACCGCCCCCATCATGCGATCGGAGCCGATGACGATGAGGCGGTCGGCGT
Organism: Pseudomonadota bacterium; assembly: GCA_016195085.1. Lineage (NCBI taxonomy): Bacteria > Pseudomonadati > Pseudomonadota > Pseudomonadota bacterium. The sequence continues at coordinate 9,144 of JACQAG010000044.1, forward strand.
CGGCGAGCTTGATCGGCGTCGGCGCCACGCGCGCTTCGCCATAGGCTCGGAGCGCTTCGACGATATTGCCGATGAAGGTCCGGTCGTTCGGCCGGCGGGCAATGAATCCCGGCGGCTCGTCGCAGCACCAGACCACGACATCGGCGGCAGCTTCGATCGCTTCCACCTTGTAGCGGTCCATCCTGTGCTTGTAGCCGGCGAAATAGAGGACGCGCGCGCCCGCCCGACGGAAGGCGCTGCCGATCGAGAGCAAGACCGCATTGCCGAGGCCGCCGCCGACGAGCACCACCGTGCTGCCCGGCTCGATCTCGGTCGGCGTGCCCGTCGGGCCCATCAGCACCACCGGTTCGCCCGGCTTCAGAAGCGCGCAGAGATCGCTGGATCCGCCCATCTCGAGCACGATCGTGGAGACGAGGCCGCGTTCGAGGTCGACGCTGGCGCCGGTCAAGGCCAGGCCTTCCATGGCGAGCCGGCTGCCGTCGACCTGGCCGGACAGCGCCTCGTAGTTCTGCAGCCGATAGAATTGCCCCGGGCGGAAGGCGCGGGCGGCGAAGGGAGCCTTGACGATCACATCGACGATCTGCGGCGTCAGCCGCACGATCTCGTGCACCCGCGCTCTGAGGCCATCGTCGAGGTGCTTGAACAGGCTCGCCCGATCGACCGGCGTCGGCGCCCGCCGGGCGAGCACGCGGCTCACCACCGGGTAGCCCTGCTTGGTGCCGCCCATGGCCTTCACCACATTGCCGGCGAAGCTCGGATGCAGGTCGCCGAAGAAGCTGACGGCGCGCCCATCGGGCTCGATCGCCATCAGCACGTGCGCGTGCGACGGCTTGGCGAGGCGTTCGGGCTGAACCTTCTCGCCGTTCTCGTCATAGGCTTGGAAATACTTGCCGTCGAGCTGGATGCGGCCATCGCTCTCGCGGGCGAGCACGGTGTTGGGCTGGGTCCCGGCGGCGATCAGCACCGAGCGCGCGGGCAGCACGGTGAGCGTCGGCTCGTTTGCCGCAGTGAGGCCGGTCGCTTCGAACCCGACCGCCACCGCATGGCCGTAGGCATCCACCCGGACTTCCCGCGGCGTCAGATTCTCAGCAAAGCGAATGCCTTCCTCGAGCGCCTTTGCCACCTCCTCGTGATTGAGGGTGTAGCTGGGCGCATCAATGAGGCGGCGACGATAGGCGATGGTCACGCCGCCCCAGGAATCGATGAGCTTGCCGATGTCGCCTCCCGCCGCGCGCGCCTGCCGGATGGCGCGTGCGTGGGCGAGGAACTCCTCGGCGATCTCGGCTTCCTCCTCGCTCCACTCCCCGTGCTGGGCGCCTGCGCCGCGTTCGGCCGCGAGCGCCTCGAAGCGGCCGAGGAATTTCTCCACCTGGCGCGGATAGTAGGCGCGCGCTTCGGTCGCGGTGTCGATCGCCGTCAGCCCGCCGCCGATCACCACCACCGGCAGCCGGAGCTGCAGATTGGCGAGGCTTCCGGCCTTGGCCGCACCGGTCAGCTGCAGGGCCATGAGGAAATCCGAGGCGGCGCGCACGCCGCGGGCAAGCCCGTTGCGCATCGGCACGATGGTGGGCCGGCCGGCACCGGCGCAGAGCGCCACATGGTCGAAGCCAAGCTCGAAGGCATCCTCGAGCGTGAGCGTGCCGCCGAAGCGCACACCGCCATACATCGCGAACTCGCTGCGGCGTTCCAGGAGCAGGCGGACGATCTTGAGGAAGTTCTTGTCCCAGCGGACGGTGATGCCGTACTCGGCGACACCGCCGAAGCCGGCCATCACCCGGTCGTCCAGAGACTCGGTGAGCTCGGCCAAGTCGCGGATCGGCCGGAATTCCACTCGGGCACCCGCCGGCGTGACGCCGGAGACCGCCTGATCCAACGGCTCGATCTTGAGGCCGTCGATGGCCGCCACGGCGTGGCCATCGTTCATCAGGTGGTGGGAGAGATTGAAGCCCGCGGGACCCAGCCCGACCACCAGCACCTTGTAGCCCGATGCCGGCTTCGGCAGCGGGCGGCGGAGATTGAGCGGGTTCCAGCGGGTCAGCAGGCCATAGATCTCGAAGCCCCAAGGCAAGGAGAGCACGTCCTTCAGCGTGCGCGTCTCCACCTGGGGAATGTCGACCGGTTCCTGCTTCTGGTAGATGCAGCTCTTCATGCAGTCGTTGCAGATGCGATGGCCGGTGGCCGCGCAGAGCGGATTGTCGACGGCGACGATCGCGAGCGCTCCCACCGCGTGCCCCCGGCTCTTCACCAGGTTCATCTCGGAGATCTTTTCCTCGAGCGGGCAGCCGGCGAGCGTCACCCCGAAGACGGTCTTCTGAAAACCGCCGGCCTTTTTGTCCTTGAGGCCGCTGGAGCAGCTGTCCTTGCCCTGGTTGTGGCACCAGATGCAGTAGTTCGCCTGATCGAGGGCATGGGTCAGGTCCATGCCCGGATCGGTCAGCGCGAAGCCCTCGCGGTGCCGATGCTCATGCTCGGGCAGGCGCAGCATGGTGATACCGTTGAGGGCGATCGTCTCTACCGGGACGAGGTGATGGGGATCGAGGCGCCGCGGGATCCGGAAGGCGATGCCGCCGCCATGGCGCCGGCGCCCCTCGGGTGCGTGGAGCGCCCATGCGGCATAGCGCTTGGCGAGATCGAGGTCGTCGGCGTGGTTCGCCTCGTCCTCGAGCCAGCGCGCCACGTGGCGCGCATAGGCAAGCTCGCTCAAGGCCTCGCCGAAGCGTGCTTCGAGCGCCGTCGTCAGCGCCGTCCCGTCGAAGCCCTGGGCTTCCTCGGGCTTGAATTCCTTGGCCGCCCGGCGCTGCACGAAGAGACGCTTGACGGTGAACAAGGGGGCCAACGCCTCATGGTCGGAGGCGAGCGCGGCAATCTCTCGGCTAAGACCGAACAGCGCGCCCACGAAGTCGTCGAGATGCGGGGCGAGCTCGATCAAGAGCTCGGATTCGTCCTTGGCTTCGAGCTTGGCGGGCTCGGCGCGCGCCGCCATCAGCCGGTTGAAGAGACCGGTATCCCCCTCGCGGAGATGCTGGACGAAGCGCTGGTCCAGCCGCAGCAGCCCAGCCAGCTCATAGAGGTCGGTGAAGCGAAAGCCCCAGCTGAGGGCGAGCTGGGGCGGCGGCATTTGATCGTTCAAACGAAATAATCCCCCGGGGCGGCCCGCGAGCGCGCACCCTCTACAGGGAAACCGCCTCGCCGTCGATTGCTGATGTAGGGCCGTGGCGCTCGGATTCCTAGGGCATTCGAGCGGCCGAAGGCCGCACGCGTTCCGGGGAGGGCCGGGGAGGGGGGTGAACCTCACCCCCCTCCCAAAATCCACCCCCCGGGGAGGGCCGGGGAGGGGGTGATCCTCCCGTCGGTCCGCTCTTCGCGGCCCCGACCCCAAAGTCCACCCCCGGGGAGCGGGGATTTGACCCGTGCGCGGCCTATGGCTATTAGCCCGGCGATGACCGGCAGAGCCGAACCCTCGCCGACGAGATCCGAGACGGCGGGTCTGGGCCGCCGGCGACCGGCCGAACCCGATTTCGGCGTCGCCGCGTGGCTGTTCGTGCTGGCGGCGATGGTCTTCGCCATGGCGGTCATCGGCGCCATGACCCGCCTGACCCAGTCCGGCCTGTCGATGGTGGAGTGGCGCCCGCTGATCGGCGCGCTGCCGCCCTTGAGCCAAGCGGACTGGCAGGCGCTGTTTGGCGAATACCAGCGAAGCCCCGAATACCGGCAGCTCCATGGCTGGATGTCGCTTGCGGACTTCCAAGGCATCTTCTGGTGGGAATATGTCCATCGGCTCTGGGGCCGGCTCATCGGCCTCGCCTTCGCCGGCCCCTTCGTCTACTTCCTCATGCGTGGCCGGCTGCCGCGGCGCCTGGTGCCCGGCCTTGCCGGCGTGCTGGCCCTGGGCGCCCTCGAAGGTGGCGTTGGCTGGTGGATGGTGGCGAGCGGCCTCCTCGATGATCCCCATGTCAGCCACTATCGGCTGGCGACGCATCTGGGGATCGCGGTTGCCATCTATGGCGCGCTCCTGTGGACGGCCTTGGGCGTCTGGGAGGAGCCCCGGACCGCAGCGCAGCATGGCCTGCTCCGCGCTGCGGGCGTGGCGCTCATCGCCCTCATCTTCCTCGCTATCCTTTCCGGCGCGCTGGTCGCCGGGCTGCATGCCGGCCTCGTCTACAACAGCTTTCCGCTGATGGAAGGCGAGGTGGTGCCGAGGGACTATCTGGCTCGGGGGCGCAGTCTCGATGCCATCCTTTCGAACCCGGCCGCGGTGCAGTTCAACCATCGGGCCCTGGCGCTCATCAGTGTCGGCGCGGCGCTTGTCTTCGCCCGCACCGTGCGTCGCCGCGCGACGGTCGCTCGGCCGCAGGCAAGCATGCTCGCAGCGATGGCGCTCCTGCAGGCGGGTCTCGGCGTCGCCACTCTTCTTCTCGTCGTGCCGATCCCGCTCGCCGCTCTCCACCAGGCCGGCGCCCTCGTGCTCTTCGGCCTCGCCATCTGGGTCGCCCGCCGCCTCGGCTAAGCCGAACTTTACCCTGTGTTTTGCGATAAGCGCTTGAGCTGTTTGACTGTCTGCGGCTTTTCGGCTGCTTTTGTGTCCATGTAGATAGAGGGATATTACTTGACATGGCGCCAGCTTGGTGATTCAAGCTCGTCA
>JACQAG010000045.1 GCA_016195085.1 Pseudomonadota bacterium
CGCCGCCGATGCGCAAGGTTGCATCATGGTTGGGGTCCAACGACCCACCGAATACAAGGCTGCGGCGCGATCGCCCGCGCCCCCAACGCGAGCTCCACTCGGATCGATCAGCAGAAATCTTCCAGCCCCCCAATCCAGGAGGATCAAATGCCCCAAATCGCCCTTGACAGAAAAAGCCCCATACAAGGGGAGAGAGGGGAGGGTGAGGGGGTGATGCGATATCATCGCAACACGATCTAGATCCGCACCAGCCGCGCCATCGAGTAGGCATCGGCGAAGACGCCGTCGCGGAAGGCGAGCGCCCGGTGCGTGCCTTCGATGGTGAAGCCGAACTTGCGATAGAGCCCGATCGCCGGGGCGTTGTCGGTGTAGACCTCGAGCTCGAGCCGCTGCAGCCCCAGCCATCGATCGGCCGCATCGATGAGGTGCTCGAGCAAAGCCGTGCCGATGCCGTTTCCGCGATAGGCGTCGTGCACGCCCATGCCGATCTCGCCCGCATGCTGGCGGCGGCCGCGTCGCCGCTCGATGCCCGCCTGCCCGACGAGCACGCCGGCCTTGATGGCGACGATGTCGAGATCGGTCGGCGGCTTCGCCTCGATGGCCTTGCGTACGTCCGCGGCGGTGCGAAACGGCAGACGCAAGGTGCCCCAGCGGAACTTCGGGAGATTCCACAGGGCGGCGATGCCCTCGCAGTCGCCGAGCTCCGCCGCACGGATGACCAAGTCACGCTCGGGCTCGCCCACTGCGGGCGCGCCCGGCCCTCGGCCGGCGGCACCCTCCTCGTCTCGATCCTTAAGGTCCATGTCCATCTCCATCGCTGTCGCCGGAGCGGAGGGGACCTGGAAATGCAAAGGCCCCGTCCGTCGCCGGCGGGGCCTCGGGGCTTCTCTAGGTCGCGAAACTCAGAACGCGATCGCCTCCGACGGCCCACCGGAGTGGGTCTGGATGACGAGCATGAGCATCGAGGTCGCGAACGGGTGCATGAGCGGCATTTTAGTTGACCTTCAGGCCGCGAACAAGACCATGGCTGCTGGCGTCACCAAGACGCTTTGGTCAATCGAGGCTATCGTGCGTGTGGTCGATGAGTGGGAAGTCGCACAAAAGGCGGCTTAGCCGATGCCCGCCTATGCTCAGCGCCTCATGGCACATGCGGCCGAAGGCGCGATCGGCTTGATTGCCAAGGCAATCGCTAAGGATTGCTGAAACCGCCTATCGTTAAAGGACAGGACAGACCCGCCGCCATATCCAGGGCAAAGCTTCTAGCGGAAATTGTCACCGTCGCATTTGACGAAGAATAGCTTACGCCGTCCGAGCAAGTCGCTTGCACACTGCTCAGGGACAACCCATAGCCCGCGCTCGCGTAAGGCGAAACATACGTGCAAGATTTGGTTGTGAGCGAGTAGAGACCCGCAGAGCTCCCGGCATAGATGTATTGCGTCTCTTGAATGGTAAGTGCTGTCGATGTCTGCGTAACCACATAATCGGCCAGATAGTGCGACGCGATGCTGTTGTTGGTGTTGGTACAGCTATTAGCGCTGGAGCCGAAGATGCCGCTGCCCGTATATGTGCGACCCATGCTCATGGTGCCGGTATTGAACCGTTGCAAGGTGAGGCTGGTCGGCAAGCCTGCCAGCGTCGAATTGGTTGCCGCCTGAAAGAGGATCTGGTTAGTCGAGACAAAGGTCAGCGTCAACGTGCCAGTGGTGGCCCCGGCCAGCGTGAATCCCGAGGCAGCACTCGAGGCTGACGCCGTATAGGCGGTAAACTGGCCGACATTCGCGGTGGTCGCGGATGCCCCGGTTATCGTCGAGGCGAGCCAGATTCCCTTACCCGAGGTATCGTAGGCGTACCAGAGGACGAACAGGCTGGTTCCGTCTTGCTGGATGCTGACGCCTTCGCCGGATTTCGTGGGGTCGTACCAAAGGCCGGTGTATGTCTGACTGAAGGCTGGCGTCACGAAGAAACCCAACCAAATTAGACCAAGCCGAATTAGATGTTTCATATTCGCTCTGCACCATTAGGCCGGGATTTACCGGATGACTCCTGCACCGGAGCGAATGCTGGCATCTTTATAGCTCGCGTCAAAGCTCTAAACGATGTGGACGGCTACCCTCAACTCGGGGAACCTGACCGGTAATCAAGGGGGCTGAGTTTCTCGCTATCGCTTACCAGTGGTCCAAAATGGCCGAGCATCTTGAGCGGATGGCCAAGCTCGACGATAAAGTCGGAAATCCAAACTGACCCACGACCTCGGTCCACCCAGGTTGACACCCTCAGGAGCTTTCCCGATACTTGCCGGTTCTTCGCCGGGCGAGGGCCCGGTTCAGCCAGGAGTAGTCCCGCCGTGATTTCCGCCGTCATGCCGACCTATGGGCGTTACGACCTTGCCTTCGAGCGCGGCGAGGGACCCTATCTGTTCGCGACGGACGGGCGACGCTTTCTCGATTTTGCCTCCGGCATCGCCGTCAATGCGCTGGGCCACAGCCATCCGCATCTGGTGAAGGCCTTGAGCGAGCAGGCGAAGCGGGTGTGGCACACCTCGAACCTCTACCGCATTCCCGAGCAGGAGCGCTTGGCCGAACGCCTGGTCGAGAACAGCTTCGCCGACACGGTGTTCTTCTGCAATTCCGGCGCCGAGGCGGTGGAGTGCTCGATCAAGGTCGCGCGCAAATATCACGACGAGTCCGGCACTCCCGAGCGCTACCGCGTCATCGGCTGCGCCGGCTCCTTCCATGGCCGCACGCTGGCCACGCTCGCCGCCGCCGGCAACGAGAAATACCTGAAGGGCTTCGATCCGATCGTCGAGGGCTTCGACCATGTCGCCTTCGGCAATCTGAACGAGCTCAGGGCCGCGATCACGCCGGAAACGGCGGCGATCCTGGTCGAGCCGGTGCAAGGCGAGGGCGGCATCCGCCCGGCCAGCCTCGACTATCTGCGCCAGCTCCGCGCGGTTGCCGACGAGTTCGGCCTCCTCCTCATCTTCGATGAGGTGCAATGCGGCATGGGGCGATCGGGAAAATTGTTCGCTCATGAATGGGCGGGTGTCACGCCGGACATCATGGCTACCGCCAAGGGCCTGGGAAACGGCTTCCCGGTCGGCGCCTGCCTGGCGACCGAGCGGGCGGCCAAGGGCATGACCGCGGGCAGCCACGGCTCGACCTTCGGCGGCAATCCGCTGGCGATGGCGGTCGCCAACGCCGTGCTCGATGTGGTGCTCGCCGACGGCTTCCTCGGCCGGGTCGACAAGGTCGCCCGCCGGCTCTGGCGCGAGCTCGAGGCCTTGGTCAAGCGCCACCCGAAGGTGCTGGCGGAGGCGCGCGGCGCCGGCCTCATCCTCGGGCTCAAATGCCACGTCACCAACACCACGCTGGTCGACAAGGCGCGTGAGCTCGGCCTCCTGACCGTGGGCGCCGGCGAGAACGTCGTTCGCCTGGTGCCGCCCTTGATCATCGAGGACGCCCATGTGCAGGAGGCGGTCGCCACACTCGACCGCGCCTGCGCCCAGCTCGCCGCCTGACGGCCGAGCCGAGACGCCGCGTCCGCCACTTCTGTCCGGGTTGCCTATGTCCGTGCCATCCGCCGCGTCCCCGAAGCATTTCATCGATCTCGACGGGTTCGACACCGCCACGCTTCGCCACATCCTCAAGGATGGCGTCTCCTACAAGAAGGGCGACATCGATCCGGCCAAGCAGCAACCGCTCAGCGGCAAGACCTTGGCGATGATCTTCGAGAAGCCCTCGACGCGCACCCGCGTGTCCTTCGATGTCGCCATGCGCAAGCTCGGCGGCGAGACCGTGGTGCTCTCCAGCAATGAGCTGCAGACCGGCCGCGGCGAGACCTTGGCGGATACCGCCCGGGTGCTGTCGCGCTATGTCGATGCGATCATGATGCGCACCTACCAGCCCTGGAAGCTGCACGAGATGGCGGCCTATGCCACCATCCCGGTGATCAACGGGCTCACCGACAGCAGCCACCCCTGCCAGCTGATGGCCGACGTGATGACCTATGAGGAGCACCGCGGCGCGATCGCCGGCAGGGTCGTGGCCTGGAGCGGCGACGGCAACAACGTTGCCTCCTCTTGGGTGCATGCGGCCGTTCGCTTCAATTTCGAGCTCAAGCTCGCCTGCCCGGAGATGCTCATGCCCCCCGAGGCGCTGTTGCGCTGGGCGCGCGACCAGGGCGGCCGGGTGTCGGTGACCCATGATCCGGCAGCCGCGGTCAAGGGTGCGGACTGCGTCGTCACCGATACCTGGGTGTCGATGGACCGCGATGCGACCAAGGGCGAGACGCGGCACAACCTGCTTGCCCCCTACCGGGTCGACGATCGGCTGATGGGCCTGGCCAAGCCCGATGCGGTGTTCATGCACTGCCTGCCCGCCCATCGCGGCGAGGAGGTGACCGCGTCCGTCCTCGACGGCCCGCAATCCCTGGTCTGGGATGAGGCGGAAAACCGCCTACATGTGCAGAAAGCCATTCTCGCCTGGTGCCTCGCCTAAGATGAAGCCGAGCGAGCCCGGAAACGGGCATGGGTCCATTCTGGACGATCTGGTGCAGCCATTCCAAGTCGAGGGGCTCAATCTGCGCGGCCGCCTGGTCCGGCTCGGCACCGCCGTCGACACGGTCGTTCGCCAGCACGCCTATCCCGGCCCGATCGGCGGACTCTTGGCCGAAGGCTTGGCGCTCGCCGCCACGCTCGCGGGCGCGCTCAAATATGACGGCGTGTTCAGCCTGCAGACCAAGAGCGACGGGCCGATGCGCCTGATGGTCGCCGACGTGACCTCCGCGGGCGATCTCCGCGGCTATGCGCAGTTCGATACGGATCGGCTGCTTGAGCTCGGCGACCGGGCAGACGATCGCTCCTTCCGTCGCCTCATGGGCAAGGGCTATCTCGCCTTCACCGTCGATCAAGGCCCCCATACCGACCGCTATCAGGGGATCGTCGACCTCGACGGCTCGAACTTCGTGGAATGCGCCCAGCACTACTTCCGCCAGTCAGAGCAGCTCGAGACCGGCATCAAGCTCGCGGCCGGCCATGCCGGGGACCGCGAGGTCGGCTGGCGCGCCGGCGGCCTCATGGTGCAGCGCCTGCCGGCCAACGACGATGACGAGGACTGGCGCCGCGCGCTGGTGCTGATGGAGAGCTGCACCAGGGCGGAGCTGCTCGACCAGGCGCTCGATCCCCACGATCTCCTCTACCGGCTCTTCCACGAGGACGGGGTCAGGGTCTACCGCCCGCATCCGCTGCGCGCTCGCTGCCGTTGCTCGCGCGGCCGCGCGGAGTCGGTGCTCCGGCTCTTGCCCGAAGTCGACCTCGCCGAGATGGTCATCGACGGCCAGGTGATCGTCACCTGCCAGTTCTGCAATTCCAGCCACGTGTTCGACGAGACCGAAGTCCGCCGCCTGCGCGCATCCTGACCACAGCCGAGAGGACAGAAAGCCATGCTCCGCACATTGATGACCATCCTCGTGCTGGCGCTCCTCGCCGGCTGCACCAGCGAGCCGCCGCCGGCCCGCTTGCCGGAGATGACCTTCACCAACCTTCCCAAGATCATGCTGGAGGTGGCGCTGGTCGAGGTCGTGGACAAGTACAATCCGCCCTTCGCGTCCCCCAATGTCGAGCACAAGATGCCGGTTCCCCCGGCCCGCGTCGCCCGGCGCTGGGCCGAGGATCGGCTGCTTGCGGCCGGCGACAAGGGCCGCGCGCTGGTCACCATCCAAGACGCCAAGGTGATCGAAGTGTCCTTGAAGCGCAGCTCCTCGGGCTTGACCGGGGCGTTCACCACCGAGCAGGGCAAGCGCTATGACGCCTCGCTCGAGATGTCGGTCGAGATCGTCAACGACCGCGGCTTCAAGGATGCCGCCGCCACGGCGCGCGCCGTGCGCAGCCAGACCGTGGCCGAGGACATCTCGCCCAACAAGCTGGACGAGGTGTGGTATGAGATGGTGGAAGCTCTCATGCGCGACATCAATGCCGAGCTCGAGCGCAACATGCGGCAGTTCATGGGGCGCTATATCCGCCAGACCTGATTCAGCTGCCGCTCCCTCCCAACCAAGAAAGAAGCCACCATATGAGCCTTCGCATCCACGGCATCGCCGCCAGCCGCGCCTTCCGCACGATCTGGATCGCCAAGGAACTGGGCATCAAATACGAGCATGTCCCGGTCTCCTGGAGCGACGGCGGTACCAAGACCAAGAAGTTCCTCCAGATCAATCCCAACGCTGCCGTGCCGGCGATCGAAGACGGCTCCTTCAAGCTCTGGGAGTCGCTGGCGATCAATCTCTATCTCGCCAAGAAGAAAGGCCTGGGCACGCTCTATCCGAAGACCCTCAAGGACGAGGCGCTCACCTGGCAATGGAGCTTCTGGGCGGTGAGCGAGCTCGAAAAGCCGATGCAGGCCTATCTCGCCAACACCGTCGCGCTGCCGCCGGAAAAGCGCGACGCCAAGCTCGCCGAGTCGAGCTGGGTTGCCGCGTCCAAGGCGCTGAAGGTGCTGAATGGCGCGCTCGCCAAGCAGCCCTATCTCCTCGGCAAGAGCTTCAAGGTCGCCGACTTCAACGTCGCCTCGGTGCTGTATGGCGCGCTTCGGATGAAGGCCGATCTCTCGGCCACGCCCAAGGTCGCAAAGTGGCTCAAGGCCTGCCTCACGCGCCCGGCCGCGCTGGAAGCCCGCAAGCTCAGGGGCGAGTAGCCGCAGCGGCGAGACGCCCCACCCCTTCCCTCCCCCGCATGCGCGGGGGAGGGGGCCACGCGAGCCGCTCGTACTCCCTCCTCCATGCGTCAGCACGGGGGAGGGAAGGGGTGGGGGCACTCGACTTTACCGCGCCGCCCAGTCGGCGAGCTTCAGCATGAAGGCCTCGCAGGCCTCGATCTGAGCCACGTCGATGAACTCGTCGGGCTGGTGGGCTTGGGCGATGTCGCCCGGGCCGAAGATGACCGCCGGCATGCCGCCGCGCTGGAACAGACCCGCCTCGGTGCCGTAGGCGGCGGTGTCGGACTCGTTCAAGCCGGTCAAGAGACGAATGAGCGCCTCCGCCGCCGAGTCCGCGAGCGGGGTCAAGGGCGGCACCAGCGCCATCTCTTCCCACCTGATGCCGGCATGGGGTGCGGCCCGCTTCAGCTCGGGCTCGATTGCATCGGCCGCGAACCGCTTGATCCGCTCGATCACCGGGGCTTCGCTTTCGCCCGGAAGCACCCTCAGCTCGAGCTTGAAGCGGCATTTGTTGGGAATGATGTTGCCCGCCGTGCCGCCCTCGATGATGCCGACATTGAAGGTGGCGTAGGGCGGAACGAAGCCGGACTTGGGATCGGCCTTGGCCTTGAACTCCTCTTGGATCTTCAAGACCTCCGAGATGATGCCGACCGCGGCGAAGATTGCATTGGCGCCGCGCTGGGGCGCGCTCGAATGGCCTTCGACGCCGGTGATGGTGACCTCGTAGGAGGCCGCACCCTTATGCGCATTGACCAGCTTCATCATCGTCGGCTCGCCGACGATGACGATCCGGGGCAGCGGCAGATTGGCGACGATGTCCTCCACCAGATGGCGGGCGCCATGGCAGCCGACCTCCTCGTCGAAGGAGAAGGCGAAGTGGATCGGCGTCTTCGGCTTGCGCTTGATGAATTCCGGCACCAGGGTCAAGGCGACCGCGATGAAGCTCTTCATATCCGAGGTGCCGCGGCCGTAGAGCCGACCGTTGCCGCGGCGGACCTTGAACGGGTCGCCCGTCCAGTTCTGTCCGGCGACCGGCACCACGTCGGTATGACCGGAGAGCACCACGCCGCCCCGATCTGCGGGGCCTAGGGTCGCATAGAGGTTGGCCTTGGTCTTCTCGGCGTTGAAGGTGAGCCGGGACTCGACGCCGAAGCCCGCGAGATATCCCTGCACATCCTCGATCAGCTTCAGATTCGACAGGGCCGAGGTGGTGTCGAACGCCACCAGGCGTTCGATCATGCCGATGCTTTGAGCGGCCATTTGTGGCTCCGCCGCGAGGCTGTGGGCGATCGGCTACACGTTGGCGAGCTGGTCGGTCGTCACCTGGCCCACCATCGACAGAAATTCGCGGCGCGTCGATGGGTCGGTGCGGAAGGCGCCGAGCATGCGGCTCGTCACCATGGTGACGCCGGGCTTGTGCACGCCGCGCGTGGTCATGCATTGATGCGCCGCCTCGATCACCACGGCCACACCTTTCGGCTTCAGCACGTCGTCGATGCAGTTGGCGATCTGCGCCGTCATCTTTTCTTGGATCTGCAAACGGCGCGCATAGGCCTCGACCACCCGGGCCAGCTTCGAGATGCCGACGACGCGCCGATCCGGCAGGTAGGCCACATGCGCCTTGCCGATGATCGGCGCCAGATGATGTTCGCAATGAGACTCGAAACGGATGTCGCGCAGCAGCACCATCTCGTCGTAGCCGTCGGTCTCCTCGAAGGTGCGGTTCAAGATCTCGACCGGGTCGACCTTGTAGCCGCCGAAGAATTCCTCGAACGCCTTGGTCACGCGCTTGGGCGTGTCGGCGAGGCCCTCGCGCGCGGGGTCGTCGCCGGCCCAGCGGATGAGCGTGCGGACCGCCGCCTCCACTTCGGCGCGGCTCGGCCGGTCGGAGGATGCAGCGTCAGCGTCAGGCGACGGTTTTAGGACCTTGGCCACGGATCGGCTCACTTTCTTTTGGAGAGGCGAGGCTGCGCGTTAGTTCAATTGGCGGGCCTGGTGCGGGCTGTCGAGGGAGAAGGCCGGGATCGCCACATTGAAGCGGTCGCCGGTCTCGGCTTCCATCTCGTAGGTGCCAACCATGATGCCCGATGGTGTCGGCAGCGGTACGCCGCTGGTGTATTCGAAGGCCTCGCCGGGCTTCAGCACCGGCTCCTCGCCGATCACGCCCGGGCCCCTGACCTCATTGGTGCGCCCCTTGGCATCGGTGATGCGCCAGTGCCGATTGCGAAGCTGAACCGTCCTCGCGCCTTGGTTCTCGATCCGAACGTGATAGGCCCATACGTATTTGTTGTCGGCGGGCGAGGAATGGTCCTCGAGATAAATCGGCCGCACCGTCACTTTGATGGACTTAGTCACTTCCGCGTACATGATGTGCCTTCGGCCCGAAGTTCTTGAGCGCCCTGGTGGACGCGACCGGCGCCCGCTTCCATCCCCTGAACGGATATTTATAGGTCAATCGCCGGCATTGTCCAATCCGGGGTTACCTGCTCCGCCGGGCGTAATGGAAGCTAAACAGTTCTAGGGGTTTAGATTGGGATTCTTGAGCGCTTCTTCCAGGGTGAGCATGTTCTCCTCGAACTCGCGGCGACAGCGTACCGCCTCGGATGAGTCCACCCAGGCCCGACTGCGCTCGGCCCAACAATCGAAGCGAGCGAGTGCAACGGCGGCAAAGGGCGGGAACCGCTCTGCTGCACTGCGGGATAAGGCCAGCAGAAGCCGCTCGCGCGCGCCACGCAATGCCACCGCTTCGGCGGCCGGAAGGCTCGGATCGACCGGATCGGGCTGGGGCAGGCGGCCGGCAAGTGCCGCCCTTCCCTTGGCGGCGAAATGCTCGGCCGTCCGCCAACTGCCATTGGCGGAACGCTGCAGCGCGAAGGCTCGATATTCCCGGGCGAGCGTTTCGGCATAGCTGCTGCCCCTGGGCTGAACCCCTCGGAGCGCGGCCAGATCCTCGCCCGCGCAGGCGGCAAGCGCCAGCATGAGGCCGATCGCCGGCCAGTTCACGAGAGGCCCAGCTCCACGACCAGACCGCCGGCGGCCTTGGCGTCGGCAGCATCGTGGGTGACCAGAAGCGTCGGCAAGCGCTGGGCCAGCGTATGCTCGAAGACGAAGGCGCGGAATTTCTGCTTCAAGGTCGAGTCGAGCTTGGCGAAGGGTTCGTCCAGCAACAGCGCCTGAGGCTCGGACAAGAGCGTGCGCATGAGCGCCACCCGAGCGCGCTGGCCCCCCGACAGCGTCGCCGGATCGCGTCCGGCGAAGCCGGCGAGGTTCGCTTCCTCAAGGGCCGCCTCGATGCGCTCCTGGCGGGCGCGGCGCCCGCGTATGTGCGCCGGCAGGCCGAAGGCGAGATTCTCGCCCACCGACAGATGCGGAAACAACAGATCGTCCTGGAACAGGATGCCGACGCGCCTGCGCTCGGGCGGCAAGCCCGCGAGCACCACGCCGTTCAGGCTGATCCGGCCCGACCAACGGAACGCCGGATCGAGCGTGCCGCAGATGAGCGCCAGCACGCTCGACTTGCCGGAGCCGCTGGGACCCATCAAGGTCGCGACCTCGCCTCCGGCGACCGACAGCGACAGTCCATCGACGACGAGGCGGCCGGCGACCCGGAGCGAGAGCGCCTCCAGCACGAGCGCCGATTTGGCGGCAGGATCGATGCCGCTCATCACTCGACCCGCGCCAAAGCCCGTCGGTGGCGGAAGACCCACACCGGCAGCATCATCGCAAGCGTGAATCCCAAGAGCGGCAAGAGGCTCTGGCTGAAGGCATAGACGCCGATCAACCGCCGGTCGCCGCCGGCCGATAAGGTCACCGCTTCGGTGGTGAGGCTCGGCCAACGCCCGCCCCCGGCGAACAATGTCGGCAGGTATTGCGCCACGCTGACCGCGAAGCCGACGGCCAAAGCGAACAGCACCGGGCGCAGCAGCATCGGCAGCTTGATTCGCCAAAACACCTTGAACGGCGCTGCGCCGAGACAGAGTGCGGTGCGCTGATAGCGCTCATCGAGGGTTCGCCACGGATCGGACAAGGACAGGAATACGTAGGGCAAGACGAAAAACAGATGAAACCAAACCACCGCCGGCAGGCTGGCATCGAGGCCGATCAGCACCAGCAGCACCTGCGCGCCGAAGAGAAACGCCGCCTGGGGAAGCAGCAACGGCGCGTAGAGAAGCCAGAGCACGCCCATTCCCGGACGCAGGCGCTTGCGCTCTTCGTTCTCGAGACAAGCCAGCACCAGAACGAGCGCCAGGACCGACGCGGCAATCCCCACGGCGAGCGTCGTCCAACCCGGCCTCAGCAATCCCGGCAACGCGTTCGCCCAGGCGGCGAGGCTGAGCCCTGCCGGCAGGGCGTGGGGGAAGCGCCAAAGGCTGGCGAAGGACCAAAGCGCCATGCCCAGGAGATTGACGAGCGAGACGCCGAGAAGCACGACCGCGAGGCCGAATGCCGCGATGCGGGCGCCACGACCCGAGCCGCCGCGGCTGCCGGCGCTGAGCCAAGGCCTCGAGAGCGAGGCGACCAACCGCTCGGCCACGACCCAGAGGAAGATGGCGCCCAGCACCAGGGCAAGCAGCAGCGTCGCGCCGGCCGCAGCCTGGAAGGTCATGGCGAGGTCGCGGTCGTTGAACCAGGACACCACTTCGACCGCGAGCGGCGGCGGCGTGTTGGGGGCCAGAATGATCGCCATGTCAACGACCGAGAAGGAGAAGGTGAGCACCGCATAGATCGGCAGCCGGATCTGCGGATAGAGGCCCGGCAGCACCGCCTTCAGCCAGGCCGCGATCGGCCCGTAGCCGAGCGAGCGGGCGACGGCGAGAGTCTGCTCGGCCTTGAGCTGGTTGAGCGCGGCCAGGATCATCAAGATGAGATACGGCACCTCCTTGAGGACAAGGCCGGCGACGAGGGCCATTCCCCAGGGATCTTGCACGATGAGCAAATCCGGCGGGCGCGTCCATCCCGTCGCCCAGGGAGACAGGGCGCGCACGATCCAGCCGCTGGGCCCGATGAGGAAGACGAGACCGAGCGCGAAGGCCGCATGCGGGGTGGCGAGCAGAGGCGGGATCAGTCGGCGCATCAGCCGGAACGGCCGGCTGCCATGGAGGCTCATGCACAGGCCGAGGGCCAGCATGAGCGACAGCGTGGTCGCAAAGAGCCCGGTGGTCAGGGTCAGCCTGATCGCGCTGGATAGGCCAGGGCTGGCGAAGAGTGCCCGCCACGGCGCCAAGGTGAGCTCCTGTCCGCCCAGCGCCGGGAGATAGCCGAAGGCCGGCAGCCAGGTGCCGATCAGGCCGGCTGCGACCGGTGCCAGGAAGAGAAGAAGCGTCAGGGCGGGGGCAAGACCGAGCAGCACGCTAACGGTTATAGCGCCGCTTCCACGCTTCGGCGATCTTGACCATCCAGGTCGGGTGCGGCTCGGCCAGCGCCTGGCCCAGCTCCTCGGGCGACAAGGTGGCAATGCCCACCGGCAGCTCGACGAAGCGCCGGCGCTGATCGGCCTCGAGGCGCTTCAGCGAGAGCACGGTCGACACGCCCCAGACGCGCGGATCCTGCTTCTTCGCCTGCGCCTCCGGCGACAGGAGGAAATCCGCCGCCACCATGGCGCCGGCGCGCGCATTGGCATTGAACGGAATGGCAAGGAAGCTCGCATTGCCGATGGTGCCGCGCTCCCAGATGACGGAGCGTGCGGTTGCCGGCAGGTCGCCGCTGGCGATCGAGAGGGACGCTTCGGCCGGATTGTAGGAGACGTAGAGATCGATCTCGCCATCGGCCAAGAGGCGGCGCTGCGCCGGTCCGTTTTCCGGAAAGGCTTGGCCGCGGCGCCAGAGCTGGGGATGCAGGCGCTCGAGGTAGCTCCAGAGCGGCTCGGTCGCCTTCTGGAAATTGTCCTTGCTCGCCGGCCGGCTCAGCTCGGCGACGTCGCTCGTCACCTCGTACAGCACCTGCTTCAAGAAGGTCGTGCCGAGGAAGTTGTTGACGTGGGGATAGGTGAAGCGGCCGGGGTTCGCCTCGGCCCAGCCGAGGAGTGCCTTGGCGGAGCGCGGCGGCTTCGCCAGGTGCGCTTCGTCATAGACGAAGACGATCTGGGCCAGGCTCCAGGGCGCCTCCATCCCCTCGACCGGAACGGTGAAATCGGTGGCGACCGCCGGCTGCTCGACCGGGTCGACATAGCGCCAATTCGGCAGGCGCTCGACCCAAGGGCCGTAGAGCAGGCCGTTCTGCTTCATGGCGGCGAAGTTCTCGCCGTTGATCCAAATGAGGTCGACGGTGCCGCCGGAAATCTTGCCGGCCGCCTTCTCGGCCACCACCCGCGAGACCGCCTCGGAGGTGGCGTTGAGCTTGGCGTGCCGGAGATTCACGCGATAGCGCTTCATCACCTCCTCGGCGGCCCATTCGATATAGGCGTTGATGCGCGGATCGCCGGCCCACGCATTGAAGAAGACCGTCTGTCCGCGCGAAGCGGCTAGGGTTTCCGGCCAAGTCTCGGCCGATTGCGCCGCGCTCGCGAAGGACGATACGGCGAAGAGGAAAGCCAGAAACCGGAGCATGATCACCCTTGAGCTTTGCTTTGGATTCTTCGATGGAGTGTATCGGCAAACCGCGCCGACGGCAGCGCTTGGCTGCCGCAATCGCGCATTCGTGAGCCGCGTCGCGGACGGCGGAATGGCCGCGCGCTTGGCAATTCCGGAGCGGGAACTGGATGGCGTGCCCTCTTGATGCCATGGTGTCGCGTATGGCGCCTTCGCTTGCCGTGGTGATTCCGACGCTGAACGCCGCTTCATTCTTGCCGCGGTCTCTTGCCTCGCTCGCGGAGTTGGCGCCGAAAGAGATCATCGTCGTCGACGGCGGCTCGACCGACGGCACGATCGACATCGCTGCCGGTGCTGGCGTCCGTCTCATCACGGCCCCGCGCGGCCGCGGCCAGCAGCTCGCCGCCGGTGCCGAAGCGGCCACTTCCGATTGGCTCCTCTTTCTCCACGCCGATACCGTGCTGGCGCCAGGCGCCGTCGGCGCTGTCGCATCTTTCGTTGCCCATGAAGCGGGCGATCGCGCCGGGTATTTCCGCTTCCGCCTCGACGAAGACAGCAATCAAGCGCGCCGGCTCGAACGGCTGGTCGGATGGCGCTGCCGGATGCTGGCGCTCCCTTATGGCGACCAGGGGTTGCTCATTCACCGGCACCTTTATCGGACGGTCGGCGGATTTCTGGGCCTGTCGCTGATGGAAGACGTGGATCTGGCCCGGAGGCTCGGGCGGAGGCGTCTCGTCCAGATCGACCACGACGCCATCACCTCGGCGGCACGCTACCGGCAAGACGGCTATCTCGCCCGCAGCCTCTGCAACCTTGCTTGCTTGGCTCTGTATTATCTCGGCCTGCCGCCGGCGCGGATCGCCCGGATCTATCGATGAGGGGCCGCGACACGCTGATCCTCTTCGTCAAGGAGCCGCAGCTCGGGCGGGTGAAGACGCGGCTGGCCCGGCGCATCGGCGCCGTTGGGGCTTGGCGGATCTATCGCTTGCTGACGCAGGCCGCCTGCCGCGAGCTGACGGGCGACAGACGCTGGCGGAGCGTGATTGCGGTCACGCCCGACCGCGCCCGGTCGCGAATCTGGCCGCCGCACCACCCCAGATGGCAGCAAGGCGAGGGCGCGCTTGGAGAGCGCATGGCGCGCGCACTCATCGGGCTTGCCCGACCCAGAGCGGTGCTGGTCGGCTCCGACATCCCAGGCATGACGCGAGAGATGATCCAGCGGGCTTTCGCCCTCCTCGGCCGCTCACGCTTCGTCTTCGGCCCGGCGGAGGACGGGGGCTATTGGCTCATCGGCTGGCGCCGCGGCGCCTGGCCCTATGGCGGGCTCGACCAGGTCCGCTGGTCGAGCCCATCGGCGCTGAAGGAGAGTCTCGCCAGCATCGGCCGCCGGACCCGCATCGGCTTCCTCGACACGCTCAGGGATCTCGACGACGGCGCCGATTATCGGGCCTGGCGGAAACGCGAACGCCGCCGCTGACGCACGTTCCGGCTAGATAGAATCGATGGTCTCTTCCTGCTCCCTCTCCCTTGGGAGAGGGACACAAGGGGTCGTGCAGAACTTGCAACCGCCCTATCCCCTCACCCGCTCGCTCACGCTCGCGACCTCTCCCCAAGGAGAGGTAACGATGGCTTCCGTCTTGCTCCGTCACGCTCAGAGACGAAGCGAGCGTGAGAGTGGTCACATCTCATCGGAAGACGCTTTAGCGCGGTCGCCCGGATCTACTCTGCCGCCTTGCGCCCCTGGGCTTGCGCTTGGGCGCGGCGCGGCGCCAGCACCTCGCGATGGAACTGATCGCAGCCGATGCAGAGATTGCGATAGACCCGGCCCGAAGGCAGCGTGACCTTGCACTTGTCGAGGAAGGCCTCGACGCTCCAGCCAGCGGCAATACCCATGCGCTCGGGATGGCCCATGGAGATCGCCTCATAGACGGGATCGCCGGCGAGGCGATCCAGCATAGCGTCCAGCTTCTCCTCGATCAGGCTGCCGATCGGCAGCGTGGTCTTCACGCAGCAGGGATAGACGTTGCCGTTGGGCTCCACCGACACTTCCGAGCCGTGATAGCGCCGCTGCAGGAAATTGAGCCCGCCGGAGCGCTGATTGCAGAAATTGTCGGCGAGCGTCGCGGTGGAGATCGCATTCTGCCAAGCCCGGCCGCGCGGCCAAAGCTTGCCGACGACGGTCTCCGGCGTCGCTCCCCAGAAGTCATAGGTCGACCGGTCCTCGATCTTGGCCTTGCGGTCGTGGTCGTGGCGGAGCCAGGTCGTCTGCCTGGTCATGCCGCGGGCCTCGAAGAGCGACGTCAGCCGGCCGATCAGCGACTGCTTCGCCTCCTCGCCCTTGAGGCCGACATGGTAGTCGTCGATGCCAGAGACCGAGATGCGGTCGAGGCCGCGCTCCAGGAGCTCGCCCACGATCTTGTCCGTCACCAGGTCGCCCGTGGTCTGGATGGCGAGCTTGACCCCGCCCTTGTCGCGATACGTCCGCTTCAGCGATTCGATCACCGGATAGAGCACCGCCTCGCGCACGGGCTCGTCCAAGACCTCGCCGCCGGCGAGAATCACCCAGCCGAGCTTTTCGGTGGGTTCGCCCTCGGGCCCGGGATCGTTGAGGTCGAGGTAGGTCATGCGCTCGGGGAAGTTGACGACGATCTTCGGGAACGCGGCCACCGCCTCGGCGACCACGCCGTCGAGCTCCGCGCCGCGATAGGGGCGGAACTTGTCCTCATAGCAATGCCGGCAGGCGCGATGGCACTGCCAGCAGATGACGTAGTAGATCGATTCCACTCAAACGCCTTTCCTACGCCTATTGCCGTCATTGCCGGGCTTGACCATCCTACGGCGCGCGGATGGATGCCCGGATCAAGCTGGAGGTGGATTTGGGAGGGGGTGAGGATCACCCCCCTCCTTGAACCTCCCCGGGCATGACGTAGACGTGTGCTTGGCGGCCTCGGGATGCTAGCAGCCGCCAGCGGGCCTCGCTCTCACGAAGGCGCGATCCTTCAGATGCCCGGCATGTCGAAGCCGTCGGCCATGACATCGGCGATGAGCGCCTTCGCCATGGTGTCATCCATCGCCACCAGAGGCGGACGGACGCGGCGCCAGTCCTTGTCCTGGCGAAAATGCCCGATCACGGCCTTGAGCGCCGGGATCATCGGGTATTTCTGCATGACCTTGCGGA
The DNA here is from genome assembly GCA_016195085.1 of Pseudomonadota bacterium. Taxonomy (NCBI): domain Bacteria; kingdom Pseudomonadati; phylum Pseudomonadota; species Pseudomonadota bacterium. Next base: position 16,416 of record JACQAG010000045.1, read on the forward strand.
ATTGGCTGACGCGCTCTTGGATGCCGTCGGCTTCCGCCGTGGTCCAGGTCTCGAACACCCGGCGGATGCGCTGGGGATCGACGTTGCCGGTGGCCGTAATGCAGCCGACGCCGCCGCCGCGGAGCGTCTGCAAGAGGAAGGCCTCGGAGCCGGCGAAGGTGCCAAAGCCGGGATAGGCCTCCAAGACCGCCTTGGTGTTGTTCCAATCCCCAGAGCTGTCCTTGATGCCGACGACGATGCCGGGATAGGCCTTGATCAGGCGGCCGATGAGCGTCAACGGGATCGGCACCACCGCCACCGGCGGGATGTGATAGAGGTAAAGGCGGAGCTTGTCGCTCGCCACCCGCTGCACCACCTCGGAAAAGAAGGCGTAGAGCCCTTCCTCGGAGACGCCCTTGTAATAGAAGGGCGGCAGCATCAAGACGCCGCCGCAACCGCGCTTGACCGCATGCTGCGTGAGCTGGACGGCATCGGGGAGCGCGCAAGCGCCGGTGCCGGGCATCAGCCGCGCGGCCTCGACGCCGCCATCGATCAGCCGATCGAGCAGCGCCGTCCGCTCGGCGACCGACAGCGAATTTGCCTCCGAGTTGGTGCCGAATACGGCGAGCCCGTCGCACCCATGCGCCAACAGCCAGCGGCAATGGGCAAGGAAGCGATCGCCATCGGGCGTAAGATCGGCTTTGAACGACGTCACCACCGGGGCTAGCACGCCGGTGAAAGGCTGGGGTTGGGCCAGCGCGGAGGTGCGCGGGATCGCTTGCACGGACATGGGACTTAAGGGCTCCGTCAGTGGTGCGGCGGTTCTAGCACCCTCCGCAGCAATTTTCGCCTATTCGTCGTCCTTCCGCCTCAGGCTGACACGGACGCTCTCAGTCAGGTGCGATGCCTTGCGATCGCTCTCTTCGAAGCGTCTGGCCGCGTCGTCCAAGAGCTCTTCGACCCCGTCGGCCGTCAGCAGGCCGCGCTCGCGCAACCCGCGGAGCAACTCCAGCGTCAGCGCCAGGGCAACGGAGGCGGCAGCCGGGTCTTCGGGGCGCGGAACCCAGGGCATGCCGTGCCTGAAGAGCTTCCATAAGCTTCGAGGCTGCAGAACGGCAGCCGTCGGCATGGCCGGAGGCGCTTTCTTGGGCTTCATGGCGGCATCAACCCCTGCGTTCGTAGTCCTCGATCCTAGGACGCCGCGCGCGCAATCTCAACGCGAAGTCATAGGCTTGGGCCGCGGCGCTTGACCGGGGGAGGCCGCACCCCCTTATATCTTGGGCGCGCCCCCGCCTTTCCGGCGAGGACCGCGCCGTCATTATGGGGGTCACATGAGCCGATCGCATCTCTCTCGCCTTGCTGCGGGTCTGGTCCTGGCCGCGCTCATGCTCGCCCCGGCCCTGGCCGAGGCGGCAGCCGGAAGCGGCAGCAGTGCCGGCAGCCGCGGTTCACGCACCTATAGCGCGCCGGCGCCGACCCAGACCGCACCCTCGAGCCAGCCGGTGCAGCGCAGCATGACGCAGCCCACGCAGCCGCAGCGTCCGGCCGCGACCCCGCAGACGGCGCCCGGCCAGGCCCAGCCTTCCTTCTTTCAGCGCAACCCCTTCGTCGGCGGCTTGATCGGCGGCCTCGTCGGCGCCGGCATCGCCGGGATGCTGTTCGGTCATGGCTTCTTCGGCGGCGACTTCGGCATGGCGGGCATGCTCGGTCTCTTCCTGCAGCTGGCGCTGGTCGGCGTCGCGGTATATTTCCTGTTCTCCTGGCTGCGCTCGCGGAACGGCGCCCAGGGCTTCGGCTTTGGCCAGGCGCCGGTGCCGGCGGGCGGGCCTGCCGGTGCCTTGGGTTCGCAAGCGAACCGCTACGATGCGCATGCCGGCTCGGGCGGCGGCCAACCGGTGCGCGATGAGATCGGCATCGGCCAAGACGATCTCGGGGCCTTCGAGCACCAGCTGAAGGGGATCCAGGCGGCCTGGTCGAAGCAGGATCTGGGCGCGTTGCGCCGCTTGGTGACGCCGGAGATGCTGCATTACTTCTCCGAAGAGCTGGCCCAGATGGCCAGCCGTGGCGTCGTCAACCGGGTCGAGAACGTGCAGCTCCTGCAGGGCGATCTGTCGGAGGCCTGGCGCGAAAGCGACGTCGAATACGCCACCGTCGCAATGCGCTGGTCGGCCAACGACACCATGGTCGACGCGGCGAGCGGCAAAGTTGTCGAGGGCGACCCGCAGCACCCGAAGGAGACGACCGAGGTCTGGACCTTCATGCGCGGCCGCGGCGGCAACTGGCTGCTCTCGGCGATCCAGCAGGTCTGATCCGGCTGCGACGCCGAGCGGCGGCCTAGGCGGCCGCCGGCTTCACTGTGCCGAGGTAGCCGACTACGTCGACCAGCGGCATGACATCGCCGAGATCGACGTCGATGTCGTGCAGGAACACCTCGTGCATCAGCTCGCAGCGCTCGCCCACCGCTTCCCGCGGCACGATCACGTGGAAGCAATCGGTCGCCTCCCGGCAGGTGGCGTAGACGCAATGGCTGGTGCTGACGCCGGTGACGATCAGCGTGTCGACGCGGAGCATGGTCAGCATGTCCAGAAGGTTCGTTCCCTTGAAGGCTGACGCGTAGCGCTTCAGGATGAGCTTCTCCGTCGGCCGTCGCTCCAGGCGCGGGTCGATCTCCCAGAGATGCTTTTCTTCGACCGGAAGCTTGATCGACTGCTTCTTGTCGTGCGGGCTCGGCGGGTGAGCTCGGTCGCGGGCGTATGTGGTGAAGAAGACCGGAGCACCGGCGGCACGCGCCGCGCGGACCACCGTGGCGGCGGCCTCGACCACAACCTCGAGGTTGCTGCCGATGGTCTGCTTGGGGTCGACCCAGTATTGCGCCAGATCGATGACGATGACCGCCGGCCGCGTGCCGAAGCCGACGCGTCCCGCCCAGTCCCGGCGCTCATAAGCCCGGCGCAAATCGGCGAGATGGGCGAGAAGCGGGCCGCGGAGCGCGTCGGGCATCCGGAGGTCCTTGGAGCCGAATTTGGGCGCTCGCTCACCATCCATGGTCTCTCTCCCTCGGTTCTGACGCCGACGGCCGATCGAAAGCCGGCTTGGGGCAAGGATGCGCGGGGGAGGCTGCTTTCGTCCAGGATCTCGGTCGCCGGCCGCGTCCGGCAGAATGCCATGGTTTCGCCGTTTGATTTGTGGCGATATCGCTCGGGCGCGGGCCCCATCTTCGGGATGGCCCAGAGAGGGGACGGATGGAGCAGCTGAGGGCCCTGGTCCTCAACATGTTCGAACAGGGCTTCCTGTTCGGCTTCTTGGGACTGGGAGTGCTCATCACCTTCCGCTTCTTCCGGTTCCCGGACCTCACCGCCGAGGGCAGCTACCCCTTGGGCGGGGCGGTGACGGCTTCGCTCCTGGTGGTCGGTCTTGACCCGTTCAGCGCGACCTTCGTCGCCATGCTCGCCGGCGCTGCCGCCGGCATCGCGACCGCGCTCGTCCACACCAAGCTCAAGATCAACAACATCATCGCCGGCATCATCGTGATGACCGCCCTTTACACGGTCAACCTCCGGGTCATGGGGCGCGCGAACGTGCCGCTGCTCAATACCCCCTCGGTGTTCGGCGACGTGCCGGCGCTTCTCAATCGCCTGGGCTTTGCGCTCTCCGACAATGTGTTCACCACGATCGCCATCGCCTTCGTCCTCCTGGCCGTCGCCGGCTTGGCCGTCGTCTGGTTTTTCTCGACCGATCTCGGCCTCGCCGTGCGCGCCACCGGCCAGAACGAGGCGATGATCCTCTCGCTCGGCGTCGACACCGACCGCACGAAAATGGTCGGGCTTGCGCTCTCCAACGGCTTGATCGCCCTTTCCGGGGCCCTGGTGGCGCAGAACCACGGCTTCGCCGATATCGGCATGGGCATCGGCATCCTGGTGACCGGCGCGGCCGCGGTGCTGATCGGCGAAGCGATCTTCGGCGACCGCACCGTCGCCTGGTGGGTGCTGGCGGCGATCATCGGCGTTCTCATCTACCGGCTCCTGGTGGCACTGGCGCTGCGCTTCGGGCTGCAGCCGATCGATCTCCGGCTCATCACCGCCATGCTCCTGCTGCTGGCGCTCTCCGTGCCGCGCTGGCGCACGCGCATCCTTCGCTGACCCTCATGCTCAAGCTCCGCTCGCTGACCAAATGCTTCCTCCGCGGCACACCCAACGAGGTGAAGGCGATCGATGCCCTCTCGCTCGACGTCGCGTCCGGGGATTTCATCACCGTCATCGGCTCGAATGGCGCCGGAAAGTCGACGCTGATCAAACTGGTGGCAGGAATCGCAGAGCCCGACGACGGCACGATCCTGTTCGAGGGAAGCGACATCACCCGCGTTGCGGTCCATCGCCGGGCTGCTTCCATCGGCCGCATCGCCCAGGATCCGGGCGAAAGCACCTGTGCCGTCATGACCATCGAAGAAAACCTGGCCATGGCCGAGAAGCGCGGCCGGATGCGGGGCCTCGCGCGCGCCGTGACCGCTTCCGGGCGCGAGCGCTATCAGGCCGCGTTGGCGCCCATCGGGCTTGGATTGGAAGCAAGGCTGGCGACGCGCGTGGGCATGCTGTCGGGCGGCCAGCGCCAGGCATTGGCCTTGCTGATGGCGACCTTGTCGGGCTCGCGCCTGCTCTTGCTGGACGAGCACCTGGCCAGCCTGGATCCGCGCACCGCCGAAATCGTCATGGCGCTGACCGGCCGCCTGGTGGCCGAGCGCAGGCTCACCACCATCATGATCACCCACAACATGCAGGACGCCATCCGTTGGGGAACCCGCCTTCTGATGATGCATGCCGGGCGCATCCTGTTCGATGTCCAAGGCCCGGCCAAGGCGGCGCTCGACGTGGGAGCGCTCGTGGACAAGTTCCACGAGGCCAGCCGGCACCGGCTCAACGACGATCGAGTCCTTTTGACCCCGTGAACCGACTAATATGACGGCATCCAGAAATCGTCCAAACGGACAAGGAGGGAGGGAGACATCATGAAACCGATCGTTCTGATTTCGCGCCGCACGGCCGTGACGGCCGCGCTCGCCTTCGTCTCCGGCATCGCTGCCATGCCGCCGGCTCACGCGCAGACGCGCACGCAGCCGGAACCGGGCCGCACCTACCGCATCGGCTATGCGCAGATCGTCGATCATCCCGCCCTCAACGCCACCCGCCAAGGCTTCATCGACGGGCTCAAGGCGGCCGGATTCGAGGTCGGCAAGAACCTGGTGTTCGACTACCAGAATGCCCAAGGCGATGTCGGCAGCGCGCGCAACATCGCCGAGAAGTTCCTCGCCGACAAGGTCGACCTTCTGGCGCCCTGCACCACGCCGGTGGTGCTGGCGGCCTTGCGGGTGGCCAAGGATTCGAAGACGCCGGTCGCCTTCGGCTGCGTCACCAATCCGATCGAGACCGGCGTTCTGCAGAGCATCGACAAGCCGACCGGCACCAACGTGACCGGCTTCTACACCATCCCGCCGGTCGACCGGAACTTCGAGCTCTTCGCGGCGATCAAGCCAGGCATGAAGACGATCGGCACCATCTACAATTCCGGCGAAACGAATTCCGCAGCGCTCGACAAGCTCTCCAAGGCGGAGGCCGACAAACGCGGCATCAAATGGGTTCCGGTGACGGTGACATCCAGCGCCGAGATCAAGAACGCGGTCGAATCGCTGATCGGCAAGGTGGATGCGATCGTGACGCCGCAGGACAACACGGTAGCGTCCGCCTATGAGGCGATCATCAAGGCGACGCGCGACGCCAAGGTGCCGTGGTTCTCCTTGGACGTGCTCGCCGTCGAGCGCGGAGCCATCGCCGCCGTTGCCCAGCACCAATACCAGAACGGCGTCGACTGGGCGAAGAAGGTGGCGGTGCCGGTGCTGCTCGGCAAGGATCCGGGCACGCTGACGGCGGTGGCCGCGGAGGTGTTCGAGTCGCAGGTCAACCTCACCGCCGCGAAAGCCGCGGGCCTGAGCATTCCCGACGGCATCGTGAAGCAGGCAAGCCGGGTGTTCGGGCAGTGACCGAGGCACGAGCGCCCGCATTCGAGGGGTAGCATGAGCCCGGAAGCGGTCCGCGCGCTCATCGAGCCCGACCGCGTCGATCGCCGGGTCTACACCGACCCGGCGATCTTCGCGCTCGAGATCGAGCGCATCTTCGCGCGGGCCTGGATCTATGTCGCCCATGCGAGCCAGCTGAAGCAACCCGGCGACTTCGTCACGACCAAGGTGGCGCAGCAGGACGTGGTGGTCATTCGCCACCTCGACGGATCGATCCGGGCGCTGCGCAATCGCTGCGGCCATCGCGGCGCACGGGTGGTCGCTGAGCGCTCAGGCAACGCCAAGCGTCTGCAATGCCCCTATCACGGCTGGACGTTCCTGACCGATGGGGCGCTGGACGCGGTCCCCTTGCCGGAAGGCTATGACGGCACCGGCTTCGAGCGCAGCCTGCACGGCATGCAGGCGCTGCCGCGGGTGGCGAGCTATCGCGGCTTCGTGTTCGCCAGCCTTGCCGCCGAGGGGCCCGATCTCGAAAGCTTTCTCGGGCCCGCCGGCGCGGTCTTGGACAACATGGTGGAGCGCGCGCCCGAAGGCGAGCTCGAGATCGCCGGCGGCACGTTCCGGGCGCTCCAGCGCAACAATTGGAAGATCTATCTCGAAAACCTGCATGACGGCGTGCACGCACAGAGCGTGCATCGCGCCTCCATCGAGGCCAGCCGCGCGGTCGCCGCCACGCTTACGGGGCCGCCGCGCTTCGCCCTCGAAATCGTCGCCGCCAACGGCATTCCCTTCCGCGAGATGGGCAAGCTCACAGTGAATTGCTACGGGCACGGCCATAGCGACATGCGCGGCTTTCGCAAGACCCGCGCAACGGATCCGGAGTTTCAGGAATACGAGGCGGCGCTGGCACGACGAATCGGCGCCGACGGCGCTGCTGGCGTGCTCGACGACAATCGTCACAATGCGCTGATCTATCCCGGCTTCTCGGTGCATCCGGCATTCCAGCAGCTCCGGGTGATCATCCCGGAGAGGGTGGACCGCACCGTGGTCGAGGTTTGGTGCCTCCGCATGAAAGGCGCGCCGGCGCACATGCACCGCCGCACCGTCGCCTTTGCCAATGCCGTGCATTCGCCCGCCTCCATCGTCAAGGTGGACGACCTCGAAGCCTATGAGCGGGTGCAGGAAGGCTGGTCCGACGATGGCTGGGTCAGCCTGCATCGCGGCGCCGGACGCGCCGGCGGCGCCACCGCGCTCGACGAGCGCTTCATCCGCAACCAGTACCAAGCCTGGCTCGGCTACATGGAGGCCGCATAAGCGAGCTTGCCCAAATCGCCGGTTTCCTCCACCAAGAGGCGGCACTGCTCGACGAGCGGCGCTTCGAGGCCTGGCTCGACCTGTTCGCCGAGGACGGCACCTATTGGATTCCAGCCTCGGCCGGCCAGCCGGACCCGCTCGACCACGTATCGCTCGTCTACGAGGACCTGACCATGCTGCGCGTCAGGATTCGCCGCCTCGTCCATCCCGGGGCGCATGCCTTGGCGATCCCGATCCGCACCAGTCGGCTCGTCGGCAACGTGATGCTGGTCGATGGGGATGGGGATAGGTTGACCGTGCGCGCGCGTTTCCAGCTCCTCGAGATGCAGGGCGAGCGCCAGCGCCTGTTCGCCGGCGCCTACACGCATCTCCTGGTGCGCCATCGCGGCAGCTTCAAGATCCGGCAGAAGCGCGTCGACCTGGTCGGCAGCGACGCCACGCATGCGGCCATCCAGGTCCTAATCTGAGACGTAGTCCTTGAGGCGAATGCGGTCCTCGCCCGGAATGCGCCGGCGCTCGAACTCGGCTTCGCGGCCCAAGGGCTTGGTCGCATCGATCATGAGCCGGCCCCAATGGTCGCGCTCCGGGTCGCGGTAGAAGCCGGGCACATCGGGGATGATCGTGGTGCGGGTATCGACCCGGCCGCGGGTCAGGAACGCCCACCAGACATCGTCGAGATCGTGGATGTCGACGTCATCGTCGACGACGATCGCCGCCTTGTTGTAGTCGAGATGGCTGCCGACGGCGGCCAGCGCCACATGGCGCGCATGGCCGGGATAGAGCTGCTTGATGCTGACGACGGTGCAAAGCAGGGATGCGTGGATGGCGACGTCGACCACGCCCCGCACCTGCTGGCTCAAGAGCCGGTAGATGCGCGAAGCGGTCGCCTCCTGCAGCAAGACGATGTCCTCCGGCGAGCCGCAGAGGAGGCCGTGGAACACCGCGTTCTCCCGATAGCTCACATGCTTCACCTGGAAGACGTGATTGTCGCCGACGGGCACGTAGTAGCCCATGAACTCCCCGAACGGCCCCTCGGGGCGGCGAATATCGGGAAGGATCTCGCCCTCGACCACGATCTCGGTATCCGCCGGCACCATGAGATCGATCGAGCGGCAGGGGCGCATGTCGATGGGTCGCCCGCGGATCTGGGCAGCGGCCGAGAGCTCGTCGGTCTCGTAGGGCAGCGAGGCGGCGGCGGCGAGAAAAATGTCGGGCGCGGTGCCGATGAGGAGGGCCGCCGGCAGCGCCTGGCCCCGTGCCTCGGCTTTTTGCTGGTAGCGGGTCAAGTCGTGAGTGCCGCCCAGGCGGATGCGCAGCTCCGTGTCGCTCACATACATGGAGCGGTGGAAGGAGAGGTTGGCGACACCGGTATCGGGCTCGCGCGCGAGATAGATGGCGGCGGTGAAATACGGGCCGGCGTCGCGCTCCCAATAGGTGATCTGCGGCAGCTCCGAGAGCGTTCCGTCCTTGAGATCGGCGGGTGGCGCCACCGGATTGAGGAAGCTCGTCGCACTCGGCTGCAGGCCGCTCGACAGCGCCTGCCAACGCCGGCAAAAGCTGCCATCGGTGGCGCCGATCAGCTCGCGGAGCCGCTTCCGGCTGCCGTAGATGTTGGTGACCACCGGCAGGCGGGAGCCCTTCACCCGTCGAAACAGGAGCGGGCGCTCATCCTCAGCCTGGCTCAGCTTGGTGACCGCGGCCAGCTCGTGGCGCGGGTCGACTTCGCGTTCGACCACGCGCATTTCGCCCCGCGCCATCAGCCTCTGGACGTAGTCGCGCATGAAGCCCCGCTCTTCAGCTCAGCCCCTATTTCGCACCGGGATCGGGAGCAGCCTCGCATCGCGCGGGTCGCCCCGCAAGGAGCGGGCCGAAAAGCGTAGCACAGCTACGGTTGAGGCCCGCGACGGTCCGACGAGGGTAGGAACCCTCGTGGACGGGCGACCCGCGCAATGCGACCCGAAGGGACGGGCTCCTGCGATCACAGGACGTCGTCAAGCCGCTCGCCGGGGGAGGATCGAGGAGGGGGTGATCCTCACCCCCTCCTAAATCCCACCCCCAGTGCTCTGCATCGCTCTTCGCGGCTTTCCTCGCAAGTGGTCAACCGAGGGGTGTCTCGGCTATGCTCGCCCAACGCCGAGGGAGGGAGCGATGTCGCATTTTTGGCGGAGCTTGCTGGTTGCCGCCGTCATTCTCGCCAGCGCGCGCCCGGCGCGAAGCGACGATATCCGGGTGGGATTCATCAATCCGAACCAGCCGGCCGCGTTCTGGAGCCTGATATCGGCGACGATGCAGGCCGCCGCAGGCGAGCTCGGCATCGATGTCGACATCCGCCTTGCCGACGGCTCGCACGACAAGGCGTTCGCGCTGGCCCGGGAGTTCCTCGCCCGGCAGCCACGGCTCGACTATCTCGTCGGCACCAACGACTTCAACTTCGGCGCCGACCTGGTCAAGCTCGCCGATGCGGCTGGCGTGCCCCTGCTGCTTCTGTCGAACGATCTCGACAAGAAGGACTGGGCGGAGTACGGCGAGCCGCGCACGAAATATCGCCATTGGCTGGGCAGCATCGTGCCCGACCATGAGAGCGGCGGCTATGGCATCGCCGAGGGCATCCTGACCGAGGCGGCGCGGATCAAGACGGCGCGGCCGCTCAAGCTCTTGGCGATATCCGGCGATCCGGTGACCCCGGCCTCTCTCGACCGCGTGCAGGGCCTCAAGCGCTCCATCGCGGTGATGACCAAGCTGCTCGGCCCCAACTCGGTCGAGCTCGTCGATTTGCGCTACCTCGACTGGACCGAGAAGACCGCCGAAGCCTCGGTGCGCGAGTTCGTCCAGAAAGGTCCGCGCATCGACGCGCTCTGGGCCGCCAATGATCCGATGGCCTTGGGCGCGCTCACCGCGCTCGGCGAGGCCGGATACAAGCCCGGCGTCGATGTGGTCGTCGGCGGTCTCAACTGGAACCAGCCGGCGATCGAACGCGTGCTCAAGGGGGAGATGCTGCTAAGCCATGGCGGGCACTTCCTCGGCGGCGCCTGGGCCATGGTGCTGCTGCGCGACCATCATGACGGACGCGATTTCGCCGAGGAGGATGTGCGCCTCCAGTTCCCGATGGGCGCCTTCGATGCTCCGGTGGCTCGACGGTTTCCCAATATCGGCAGCTTGGATTGGAAAAAGGTCGACTTCACCAAGTTCGCCAAGAGCCGAAACCCGACGCTCACCCGCTACGATTTCACCCCCGATGCCGTGCTGAGGCAGCTTTCATCGCTCAAGTGACCCCAGGGAATCTCCTGCCGGCAAGCCTTCGATGACCTGGATCCGCCGCAACCGGGTGGTATTCACCGTCCTCGCCGGCCTGTCGCTCATCGGCTTGCTCGCGATCACGCAGAACGGCGTGGCGCTGCTTGCCGTCGCCCGGTTCGGGGCGAGCTTCAATCAGATTGCCGAAACGAACCTGCCGGCGCTCATCGCCGCTTCGGAGCTTTCCGCGCTCAGCCAAACCTTCATCGCGACCGCGCCGGAGATCGCGCTCGCCGATACCCATATGCGCCGTCAAGCGAGCTCGGACCAGATGGACGACCGGCTCATCGCCCTCAGCCGCATCGTCGACCGCCTCGATCCGGCCGCGGTCGATGCCGGCCTGGTCGCGGCAATGCGGCACCAGCTCTCCGATCTGGTCATCAACCTCAAGGGATTGGACGATCTCGTGCGGCGCCGCATCGATGCCGACAACGCCTTCGAGTCGATCATGGCCCGGCTCCCGGCGCTGGCGGCTCGGGTCCGCCTCATCGCCGATGAGGCGATCGTCGCCGAGCAAGGCGGTCCGCTCACGGCCGCGCCACCCGCCTCGGCCGCCGACCGGACACGCCTGATCGGATGGTCGGCGGCAGGCCTGGAGGGCATCACGCTCATGCTGTCGACGCCGTCGGTGCGCAATACCTCGCGCCTCGAGCGGATCAAGCCGGAGCTGGCCGATCTCGTTGGCCGCATGGATGCGGTGCGCAGCGCCTTGCCGCCGACGATGCAACCGCGGATCGTCGGTATGCACAACGACATCGCGAGGTTCGGGCTTGGATCCGCCAGCATCATCGAGGCGAGGCGCGAGCAGATCGAGACGGAGACCGCGCTCAGGTCGGCGCTGAGGCTCATTCAGCAGAGCGGCGACAAATTCGTCTCATCCGTTTCCGCGATCTCCAACGCGACCCAGCGGGACATTGCCGGCCGCTCCGCCTATTTCAACCAGACGATCGCATCCTTCAATGTGCTGATCGCGGCCACGCTGTTGCTCTGCGTGGCGGCCGGCACCGCGATCTTCATCTATGTGAAGCGCGCCGTCATCACTCGGCTCAAGAGCCTGCAGGAGTACATGCAAGCCCAGGTCGAGGGCCGACAAGCGGTGATCTCGACCGCGGGCGAGGACGAAATCATCCAGATGGCGAAGGCGACGGAATTTTTCGTCACCAGCATCGCCCAGGCGCGCGATACGGCGATGGATGCCAATCGCACCAAGAGCGCCTTTCTCGCCAGCATGAGCCATGAGCTGAGAACGCCGCTGAATGCGATCATCGGCATCTCCGAGCTGCTGCTGGAAGATGCGCGCGCCGAGGAGCGCGCCGAGAACATCGAGCCCTTGGAGCGCATCTTCCTTGCGAGCCAGCATCTCTTGAGGCTGATCAACGACGTTCTCGACCTGTCGAAGATCGAGGCCGGCAAGATGGAAATCCACCCGGAATGGGTCGAGCTGGCGCCGCTCTTAGCCGACATCGTCGCCACGGTGCGGCCGCTGGCGCTCCAGAAGGAAAACCGAATAGAGCTCGACTGCCCCGCCGATATCGGCCGCATGCATACGGATGCGACAAGGCTCAGCCAGATCCTGCTGAACCTCACCAGCAACGCGGCGAAGTTCACTGAGAAAGGTGCGATCACGGTCTCCGCCCGGCGCCGGCAAGAGAGTGGGCGCGACTGGATCACCATCGACGTCGCCGACACCGGCATCGGTATGACGCAAGAGCACATGGGGCGGTTGTTCCAGGACTTCAGCCAGGCCGATGCATCGACGACGCGGAAATACGGCGGAACCGGCCTCGGCCTCGCCATCAGCCGGCGGTTCTGCCGGATGATGGAAGGAGACATAACGGCCACGAGCGAGGCCGGACTGGGGTCGACCTTCACCATCCGGCTCCCGGCCGAATTGGGCACGCCGCTCCCCGCCATCGAGCCGACGCCGCCGCGACCGCGGCCGCGGCCGGCCGAAGCGGGTGCCCGCCGTGTGCTCGTCATCGACGACGACCCGGCCGTGGCTCAGATCATGGATCGCTTCCTGCGCAAGGAAGGCTTCGTGCCGATCATCGCCGAGAGCGGCATCGAAGGCCTGCGCAAGGCCCGCAGCTGCCAGCCGGTGGCGATCACCCTCGACATCAATCTGCCCGATCTCGATGGCTGGACCGTGCTCGCCGCCCTCAAGGGCGATCCGGGCCTGGCGGCGATCCCCGTCATCCTGGTGACCATCGTCGACGAGCGCACCAGAGGCTATATGCTCGGCGCCATCGACTATGTGCTGAAGCCGATCGATCGGAGCCGGTTGTCAGGCGTGCTGCAGCGGCTCAGCGCTCCATCGTCGGGCCAGGTCGTCCTGGTGATGGAAGACGAGGAGGTCACCCGCAGCATCATTCGCGAAACATTCGAGCGCGCCGGCTGGAGCGTGGACGAGGCGGTCAACGGGTTGGATGGGCTCGGCCGGCTCAAGGAGCGGAAGCCGGACGCCATCGTGCTCGATCTCATGATGCCCGAGATGGATGGCTTCGAGTTCCTGCAGCAGATCCGCCAGCACGATGAGTGGCGTTCGATTCCGATCCTCGTGGTCACCGCGATGGATCTGACGGCCGAGCACCGCGGCGTCCTCACCGGTGCGGTGCAGCGGATCCTGCAGAAGGGCGCCTACTCGCACCAGGAGCTGCTCAGCGAAGTGGCCTTGCTGCTGGCCCGTGCCGTAGACTCCGCCGCCCTTCGGGAGCGCCAGGCGTGACCAAGATCTTGTACGTCGAGGACAACGACTTCAATGTGTACGTGGTCAGGCTCCGGCTGGTTCGGGCCGGCTTCGAGGTGGTGATCGCGGCCACCGCCGAACAGGGCTTGGCCATGGCGCTCAGCGAGGCGCCCGACCTCATCCTCATGGATCTCAGCCTGCCGGAGCTCGACGGCTGGGAGGCCACGCGCCGGCTCAAGGCGGCAGCCGAGACCAAGGATATCCCCGTCATCGCGCTTTCGGCGCATGCGATGACCGGCGACCGCGAGCGCGCGCTCGCGGCCGGCTGCGACGATTATGAGACCAAGCCCGTCGACTTCACCCGGCTTGTCAGCAAGATCAACGAGCGGATCAAGGGGGCGTAGGCAAGCCCCCGCCTTCGTACCGGCTATTTCTTGATGCAGTTCTCCGGGTTCACATTCGCCCCATCGTAACTGCCCTGGGCGTTGGGATAGATGTACCAGACGGACACGCCAAATTTGTCGCAGCTGTTGAACCCGACGAAACGGGCCTTGTCGTCGGCGCAGGCCCCAAGCGCGAGGCCGACGGAAGCAGCCAGCAGGCTCCAAACAAATGCACGTCGGATCGTTGCCATGGAACGTCTCCTCATGGAGGGGTGGATTGACGGGAAGTCTCTGTTTCCAGCAAATCTTCGCCCAGATGAGTGGCCGCTGTCCACTCTCGGCGTCTTGCGCCGTTCCCGCCAGACTCGGTATTATTCGATCGGCGCGGGTGTAGCTCAATGGCAGAGCAGAAGCTTCCCAAGCTTACGACGAGGGTTCGATTCCCTTCACCCGCTCCAGGCACCCCATCGGACCTGCGCTCGGCGACCGTAGACGGGCGGTCCGGGTAGAACGGAAACTGCGTCAGCGCCACCCGCGTCCCCGAGGGGAGCGCGAGGGTTGATCTGCCGGCCGAGACGAACGCCACCGAACCCGGACCGGGGGTTCCCACACATTGCAAGGATGTCGGGTCCGCCGGGCCGTTGATCGTCGGTCGGCCGGCGAAAACCAGCAGCGTCCCGCTGAAGGAGGGTATGAGGGTCGCGAGCATCGACCCCGAGGCGATGCAGCAGAAGGGCGTGCCGTCGGTCCAGTCCATGCGGACGGCGTCCCTTGCACGGGTCCCCGAGCCCCCGCCTGCGGTACATTCGTTGCCGCCGGGCTGCTTTCCGATTGACAGCGGCCGCCGCAAGCTCGACGATTTACCTTAGCTGATACGTATTAGCAAACCAATCAGGCGTGCCGATGGCCGACACACGACTTGTCGGAAAAACGCGACACCGGCGTGCGAAGGCGACCAGCGTCGATGTCGCTCGAGCCGCCGGGGTGTCCCAGGCAACCGTATCCCTGGTGCTGAGCGGGGCCGCCCCGCGGCTGCGCCTGTCGGCCGATACGGTGAAGCGGGTGCAGGAGGCGGCCCTGGCGCTCGCCTATACCCCGAACCATGCGGCCCGCAGCCTGCGCCAGCGCCGCACCAAGATCATCAGCTTCGTGCTCTCGACCTTGGAGAATCCGTATTTCGGCGAAGTCGTCGGCGGGGCGCAGCAGGCCGCCCAGGCGCGCGGCTACGCCATCAACGTCATCGTCGCCCGCAGCGAGGAGGCGACCTTGAGCGCGTTGATGCGCCACCGCGGCGGCGTCGCCGACGGGGTGGTGATGACCGGGAGAACGCCCCGGATCGTGGCCGAGCTCGAAGACTTGGCGGCGCATGGTGTCGCCACCGCCGTTCTCAAGCACCACGCAACCGCGCTCACCATTCCGTCGGTCTCGGTCGATCTCGATGCCGGCGGCTTCATGGCGGCGAACCACCTCATCGGCCTCGGCCATCGTCGGATCGCGCATATCGCCGACCGCGCACCCTTCTCCGATCACGCCGGCGACCGCAGCCACGGATTCCTCCGGGCGCTCGCCGCCGCCGGCATCGGCTTCGAGCCGACATGGCTGAGCGAAGCCGACAACAGCTTGGCCGGCGGCCATGAGGCGATGCGGGCGCTCTTCGCCCAGGGCGATCGGCGACCGACCGCGGTCTTCGCCTTCAACGACCTGATGGCGGTGGGTGCCTTGCATGCGATCCGCGAGGCGGGTCTCAGCGTGCCCCGCGACATCGCCGTGGTCGGCTTCGACGGCATCCAGCTCGGCGCCTACACCCAGCCCATGCTCACCACCGTCGACCATCCCCGCCACGAGCTCGGCCGGCTCGCGGTCGAGATGGTGCTGGATCGCCTCGAAGGGCGGGAACCCGAGGTGGCCGGGCATGTTCTGCCGGTGCGCCTCATCATCCGCGAATCCTGCGGCGCCCGGGGTTCGACGTTCACCAAGGCCTGACTATCCAAGAAGCAAGGGAGGAAGACATGCAGCAGAATCAGCGCAAGACCACTCCGCACCTCAGCCGGCGCACCCTCATCAAGGCCGGCATCGGCGCCTACGCGGCGCTATCGTTCGGTCGCCCGGCCCGGGCGCAGAGCCCGACGCGGCTGAACTTCGCCTTTTGGGGGCAGCAACCCGAGCAGGAGGGCTTCAACCGCCTGATCGAGAAATACCAGGCGAAGAACCCCAATGTCGCGATCAAGGCGGAGATCGTCCCGCCGGGGCCGCAATACTATCAGCTGCTCGACACGCGGCTGGCCGGCGGCCAAGGGCCCGACCTGTTCCGCGTCCAGTATCAAAGGATCGGCAAGTACGCTCAGAACCGCGCCGCCGTCGATCTCTCGCGCTATCTCGACAAGGATTTCGGCGCCGGGTTCGGCTCGACCTTCTGGGCCGCCGCCAGCTTCGAGGGCAAGGTCTTCGCCTTGCCGCACCACACCGACACCTTCGGCCTCTATTACAACATCGACCATTTCGAGAAGGCTGGGCTCGAAGCGCCGAAAAGCCTCGACAAGAGTTGGAGCTGGGACGAATTCATCAAGGCGGCGCGTCGGCTCAAAGAGAAGCAGACCGCACCCTATCCTTTCGCAATGCATTGGGTGCTTTCCAACGCTTATCGCTGGCTTCCCTTCCTCTACCAGCATGGCGGCGCGATGCTGGACGCCGATTTCAAGTCTCCGATGATCAACTCGAAGACGGGGATCGAGACGATCGCCTGGACGCAGAGCTGGTTCAAGGAGGGGCTGGTGCCGGCCAACACATCGATCAAGGGCACCGAGGCGACCCAGAATCTGTTCGCCAACGGCACCATCAGCATGCTCTTGAACGGCAATTGGCAGATCCCCTTCCTCAACGAGCAGATGACCCGCTTCAGATGGGGGGTGACCTACATGCCGCGGGACGTCGCCATGGCATCCGATCTCGGCGGCAATTGCGTCGCCGTCTCCAAGGACAGCAAGAACCCGGAGGTCGCCGCGGACTTCCTGAAGTTCATCGCGTCGGAGGAGAACATGCGCGAGTTCATCATCGCCGGGCAGTTCCTGCCGGTGCGCAAATCGCTGATGCAGGAGACCATCGCGTTCAAGGTCAGGCCCGAGCTGATGCCGGTCTTCGTCCAGCAGGCGACGACGATTCCTGAACACATGGCGCGCACGGAAGTTCTGCCGAAATGGAGCGAGATCAACGTCAAGCTTAATGACGAGCTCGACCTCGCCTTCACCTCGGGCCAGTCGCCCGAGGCGACGGCCAAGAACCTCGAGACGGCGGTGAAGCAGATCCTCGCCGCCTGAGGCGAATCGGGTGCGCGCCGAGACCAACCTCGATGCGATCGGCCGGCGGGCGAGCCCCGCCGGCCGCGAGGCGACTCCGCCATTGCGGGCCGCGACCGGCTGGCGACATCGAGTCCGCCGGCTGCCGGTGGCCCCCTATCTCTTCATCGCGCCCAATCTGCTGCTGTTCTCCACCTTCACGTTTCTGCCGCTCCTTTTCGCGGTCTATATCAGCTTCAACGAATGGGGCTTGCTCGGCCAGCCGCACTTCATCGCCGCCGGCAATTACGCGCGCATCGTCGAGGATCGGCTGTTTTGGCGGGCGCTCGGCAACACCGTCGTCTATTCGCTGGGAACGGTGCCGACCAGCCTGGCGCTCGGTCTGGCGCTCGCCTTGGCCCTGGATCGCCCGCTCCCCGGTCGGTCGCTCATCCGCAGCACCTTCTTCCTGCCGGTGGTGATCTCAGGCGTGGCGACCGCCGTCATCGCCGCCTGGCTGTTCAACGACAATTACGGCGTGATCAACGCCGTCCTGCAGCGGATCGGCTTGCCCAAGGTGAACTGGCTGTCCTCGCCGAGCTGGGCCTTGCCGTCGCTGGTCATCACCACGCTCTGGGTCAGGCTCGGCTTCTGCATGGTCGTCTATCTGGCCGCACTGCAATCGATCCCGTCCGACTACTACCACGCCGCCGCCATCGACGGCGCGTCCCGCTGGGCGCAGTTCCGCTACATCGTCTGGCCGCTCTTGTCGCCGGCGACCTTTCTTCTCCTCATCCTCAACGTCATCTATTCCTTCCAGGTGTTCGACCTGATCTATGTGATGACCGGCGGCGGCCCCGGCTTCGCCACCACCATGCTGGTGCAATACATCTACCAGTCGGCGTTCATCACCTCCGAGATGGGCTATGCCAGCGCCATCGGCGTGGTGCTCTATCTCCTGATCCTCGGATTCACCGTGCTGCAATGGCGCATCAGCCGGCAGGCGCAGAATGCGCTGTGATATCCGCCTTGCGGGATCGAACGATCACCCCCTCCCCATCCCTCCCCCGTCGAGGGGGAAAGAGGGAGGGCGCCGATCGTGTCCCCGCCCCCCTTGCGGGCGCGGGTTAGGGTGGGGGGTATCGGTATGACCCGACGATCGCTCGGCCAGCGGCTCGAGCTCGGCGCCATCTGGGCAGCACTGGTGGCCGGCGGTGCCGTCATGGTCTTTCCGATCTATTGGATGTTCGCGACCGCGGTTAGGCCGCGGAGCGAGGTCTTCGGCGAGCTCCCCCGCCTCATTCCCTCCCAATTCGTCTGGCACAACTTCGTCGAGGCCTGGCAGCGCCTGCCGTTCCTGCAATGGACCATCAACTCGCTGGCGATCGCGATCATCGCCGTCGCCATCACCGTCTCGATCAACCTCTTGTGCGGCTATGCCTTCGCCAAGTTCCGCTTTCCCGGCCGCGACGTCCTGTTCTTCGCCATCATCAGCGCACTCATGATCCCGATCCAGGTGATCCTGGTGCCCGAGTTCCTGATCGTCTCCTGGCTCGGGCTCATGAACAGCTATTGGGGCGTGATCCTGCCCCGCGCCGCCGAGGCCTTCGGCATCTTCATGGTGCGCCAGTTCATGGTGGCGATTCCCGACGAGCTGATCGAGGCCGCCCGCATCGACGGCGCCGGCGAGCTCGGGATCTTCATCCGGATCGTGCTGCCCTTGTGCAAGCCCATCGTCGCCGTCCTGGTGATCTTCACCTTCATGTGGCGGTGGAACGACTTCGTCTGGCCGTTGATGGTGCTGACCGATCAGGACCTCTACACGGTCCAGCTCGGCCTCAATCTCCTGAAGGGCCAGTACAACACCGAGTGGACCAACATCATGGCGATCGCGCTGTTTTCGCTCATTCCGATGTTCGCAATCTTCATGGTGTTCCAGCGCTATCTCGTGCGCGGCATCGCCGGGACCGGCCTCAAATAGCGTTCGCCAAGGAGCACGCCTCGATGACCAAGATCGCGATGATCGGTGCCGGCAGTGTGGTGTTCGTGAAGAACCTCTTGACCGACATCATGGATTTCCCCGAGCTCCGGGGAGTCACCTTCTCCTTGCACGACATCGATCCGGAGCGGCTGGAGACCGCCGGCATGATGGCGCGCTGGACCGCCAGAGAGTTCGGCGCCGCGGCCAAGGTCGAGGAGCATCTGGACCGCCGCGCGTCCCTCGAAGGGGCGGATTTCGTCATCAACATGGTGCAGATCGGCATGGCGCCGGCCACCGAGATCGACTTCCGCATCCCCAGCAGATACGGCCTGAAGCAGACCATTGCCGACACGGTGGGCATCGGCGGCATCTTCCGGGGCTTGCGCACCATCCCCTTCATGCTCGATCTCGCCCGCGACATGGCGGCGGTCGCTCCGGGCGCCCTCCTCCTCAACTACACCAACCCCATGAGCATCCTCACCTGGTCGGTCTACGATGCCTTCCCGGCGCAGAAGGTGGTCGGGCTCTGCCACAACGTGCAATTCACCGCCCGCGATCTCGCCGGCTATCTGGGTGTCGCCCGGGAGCGCCTGTCCTATCGCTGCGCCGGCATCAACCACATGAATTGGTTCCTCGAGCTCAAGATCGACGGCGAGGATGCCTATCCCTTGCTGTGGCAGGCGATGGAGAACCCCACCATCTACACCCAGGACAAGGTGCGCTTCGAGCTGATGCGCTGCTTCGGCCGCTTCATCAGCGAATCGAGCGAGCACAATGCCGAATACACCCCCTACTTCCTCAAGCGCGAGGACCTCATCGCCGAGTTCGACGTTCCGGTCGACGAGTATCTCCGGCGCATCCGGCGCAATCTGCAGCGCTACCGCGACGCGCGCGCGACGCTCTTGAAGGGCGAGAAGCTGTCGCTCGAGCGCAGCTTGGAATTCGGCTCGCTCATCATCCATGCCATGGTGACCGGCAAGCCACAGATCATCTACGGCAATGTGCCCAACGACCGCCTCATCGACAATTTACCGGAAGGCTGCTGCGTCGAGGTGCCGGTGCTGGTCGACCATATGGGCCTCAGGCCCTGCCGCGCCGGCGCGCTCCCACCGGAGCTCGCGGCCCATTGCGCGCCCCATACCTTCGTGCAGGAACTGGTGGTGCGGGCCGCGATCGACGGCGACCGGGACCGCGTCTACCGGGCCGCCTATCTCGACCGCCATGCGGCCAGCGTGCTGTCGCTCGCCGAGATCCGCTCGATGGTGGATGAGCTCATCGAGGCCCATGGCGAGGCGATGCCGGAAGGCATAAGGCGCCGGCACCAGAGGCCGAAATCCCGATCCCGATCCGACGTCAGCGTCCTGGAGCCGTCGAAATGAGCGCAGCCGGAAAGAAACGCCGGGCCGCCATCGTCGGCACCGGCCATCGCGGCTTCAACATGTGGGGCAAGGGCCTCGTGGACGGCTATGGCGATTTCGTGGAATTGACCGGACTCTGCGATCAGAACCGCTTGCGCGCCGAGGCGGTCCGCGCCGCCATCGGCGGCCAGACGCCGGTCTACACCGACTTTCCGCAAATGATGCGCGAGCAGAATCCGGAGCTGGTGATCGTCTGCACCCGCGACAGCGACCACGACCAATATGTGGTGGCCGCACTCGAAGCCGGCGCCGACGTGATCACCGAGAAGCCGATGGCGACCACGGTGGAGAAATGCCGGCGCATCCTCGATGCCGAGACGCGCACCGGGCGTCGTGTCGACGTCTCCTTCAACTACCGCTATTCGCCGACCGCAACCAGGATCAAGGAGATCCTCCGCTCCGGCGCCATCGGCGAGGTGACCTCGGTGGATTTCCACTGGTACCTCGACACCAGGCACGGCGCCGACTATTTCCGGCGCTGGCATGCCAAGGCGGCGTATTCCGGCACGCTCTTCGTGCACAAGGCGACCCACCACTACGACCTCCTGAACTGGTATCTCGAATCCGATCCGGCCGAGGTCTCCGCCGTAGCGAGCCTGCGCAACTACGGCAAGAACGGGCCCTTTCGCGGCGTGCGCTGCCGCACCTGCGCGCATAAAAGCGAGTGCCGTTACTTTTTCGACATGAGCCGGGATCCGCTCCTGGAGATGCTGTACGAGGAGCCCTCCCACGAGGACGGCTATGTGCGCGATGCCTGCGTCTTCCGCGAGGACATCGACATCTACGACACCATGACCGCTTCCATCCGCTACCAGAACGGCGCGCAGATCTCCTATTCGGTCAACTGCTACATGCCGATCGAAGGCTACCATCTCGCCTTCAACGGCAAGGGTGGGCGCGTCGAGATCCGGCAATACGAGGCGCAGCCCTGGAAGACGCCGCCGGCGGATGAGATCCTGGTCATGCGCAATTTCGGCCCGGTCGAGCATGTCTGGGTCCCGCATAGTTCGGGCGGGCATTTCGGCGGCGACGATCGGCTGCGCGACATGATCTTCAAGCCCGGCGGCAAGGACCCCTTGGGCCAGCGGGCGGGTGCCCGCGCCGGTGCGGTGTCGGTCCTCTGCGGCCTGGCGGCGGCCGAGAGTGCCCGCACCAAAAAGACCGTGGCGCTGGCCGACCTCTGGGGCGGGCCCCTGCCGAAATAAGCCGGGGATCGCCGCCGAAAATGTCGGTGGCCTCGCTCCGATAGCGGGTTTAGCATCGCCGGCAGTTACGTGAATTCCGGGAGAAGGAACGCTTCGATGGCGGGAATCGTCAGCCTCGGTCACATCGCGCTCCGCGCGAAGGACGTCCAGCGCACCGTCGACTTCTATCAGAGCCAGCTCGGCTTCAACGAGGTCATGCGGCTGAACTACGAGGACGGCAGCTTGTGGCTCGTCTATCTCCGGGTGACCGATACGCAGTTTCTCGAGGTCTTTCCGGGCGGCGTCGGCGACAAGGCGAGTGCCCGCGAGGCGGTCGGCGTCAATCATTTCTGCCTGACCGTGGACGACATCGACGGCGTGGTGGCCGATCTGGTGCGGCGCGGCGTCACCATCCAGCGCCCGCTGAAGATGGGCCCGGACGGCAACCGCCAGGCCTGGATCGAGGATCCCGACGGGGTCAGGATCGAGCTCATGGAGATGGCCAAGGACGCGGTGCAGTTCCAGGCCGTCCGCCGCCTGCACCAGGGCCAGACGCCGATCGCGGTTGCGACCGACCGGAAACCGGAGCTGGCTCTCGTCCGCTAGCCGAGGGCCGCCGGACGCGAGCCGCGAGAGGCGAGAGGGGTCCATGTCCGAGACCCACCGGGTTCCGGCGCTGGATCGCATGGTCGAGCTCCTGGAGCAGCTCGAGCGCGGCGGCGACGGCCTCACCATCAACGAGCTGGTGACCGGCTGCGGCATCCCGCGCTCGACCGTCTACCGCATCCTGAACACGCTCGCCTCCCACGGGCTCGTCAGCCGCACCGCCGGCGACGGCCGCTACCGGCTGGGGGCGCGCTTCCTCGCCTTTGCCGCCAAGGTGCCGAATGCGGCGGCCTGGCGCGACCTCGCGGACCTGGCCAGGCCCTATATGCAGCGCCTCGGCGCCGAGAGCCGCGAGACCATCAAGCTCTCCGTGCTCGATGGCGACGACGTCTTGTGCATCGCCGTGGTGCCGGGCTCCAGCCGCTACACGGTCGCGGCCGCCGTCGGCACCCGCTATCCCCTGCATGCCGGTGCCGCCGGCAAGATCATCCTGACCGCACTCGCCCCGGCGGCGCGGGAGGCGCTGCTGGCCGCACCGCTCGCTCCTTACACGCCGAAATCCATCATCGATCCCCGGCTGCTCCGCCAAGAGCTGCAGCGGATCGAGCGCCATGGCTGGAGCGAGGATGCGGGCGAGTTCAGCCTCAGCGTCCATGCGCTGGCGGCACCGGTGACCGACGCTGAGGGACGCATCATCGCGGCCCTCAGCGTGTGCTATCTCGCCGACCGCGACATGGCCGACCTCGCGCGCTTGCGGGCAAGGCTGCTCCGCGCTGCCGCCGACATGTCGGCCCAGGGTGTCGCCGCCGCCCCGCCGAAGCGCGCGGCGGGGTGAGATCGAACCGATAAGCGCAGACGGGTCGGCCTGGTGCGTCCATGACCGCTGTCAGGTTGGAAGCGGTCTTCGATCATGGTTCGCGCCATGTCGGAGACGTGTAGAGTCGAGGTGTGGCGCGGTGGCTGTAGGTCGAACATATCTGTTGTCCGCCCCTTTCGTCTGGCGGTGCCTCACTGGTTCGACCATGGCTCCGTTTCCACACCCCGCTCATCGAACCGGACATGCAGAGCTACCGCATCCGGCTCTCGGACAAGACCTCACGCCTTCACCCACGACACGTCGTGCCCAAGCCGGGTCAGGCGTATGAGCCCGAAGTGCCCGTAAAGGTGCGAGAGTGGATAAGCTCCGCCCTTGCGTCGCCTGACCTTGTGCTTGAAGCGCAATCACCGACGCAACCGCACAGCGGTGTAGTTGTCGAGCGCCCGATACGCCTTGTTGACGGTGCCTACTTGGAAGTAGTTCGCCCATCCGCGCAGCGTGCGGTTCAACTTGCCCACCAGCTCCGTGGTGTCTTGCCATGTCATCGAACGGACGGTCATCGCATGGACTTTCTCGACCATGCGCTTGATGCTCTTCTTCGATGGCCGGTACCCCAGGCGCGCCTGGCCGGTTCTCGCCGAATACATCCGCCCGAACGTGTACCCCAGGAAGTCGAACTCCCCTTCCGGGACCTTGCAGATTCGTGTCTTCTCCTCGTTGACCGTGAGCCTCAGTCTTCCCATGATCTCGCGCAGTCGTTGCAAGGCCTCTTCGGCTCTGCCCTTCCTGCACAGGATCACAAGATCGTCGGCATAGGTCACGATGCGACTGCCGAGGCTCCGCTCCAGCCCGAGCTTCTTCCATCCCAGCACGAACCGGCGCATGTAAAGATTCGCCAGCAGTGGTGAGATGGGAGAGCCCTGCGGAATGCCGCGCCGCAGGTCCTTGGCCTCGGTCGTGCGTGTCTTCCTTCCTCGATCATCGGTTTCTTCAACGGGGCATTCCAGCCACATCTTGATCAGGTGCAGCACACGCCGATCAACGATACGGCGCGCTATCGACTTGACCAACTCGGCGTGGGGAATGCTTCCGAAGTAGTCCGCGAGGTCGGCGTCGACGACTTCCGGGTGGCCTCGGAACAGCAACTTCTCCACCTCGACCACCGCTTGCTGGGCATTTCTCCCAGGACGGTAGGCGTACTGCTCTGGTGGAAGGTCGGCTTCGAAGATCGGTTCAAGCACCAGCATCGCTGCTGTCATGCACACCCGATCGCGCAGGGTCGAGATGCCCAGCGGCCGGAGTTTACCGTTGGCCTTCGCGATGAACACTCTTCTGATGGGATCCGGTCGGTAGGTCGCCTGCCTGAGCGCAAGCGCCAGTTCGCCGAGCCACCGCTGCCTCCCGTACGCCTCGATGTCCGCAAAGTCCTGACCGTCCACCCCCGGTGCGCCCTTGTTGGAGCGGCACTGAGCGTAGGCATGCGCCAGAATATCCTCACGGCTGATCTTGTCGTACAGGGCGTAGAAGCGATACCCGGCTTCTGCCTTCGCTTTCGCGTGTAACGCCGTCTGCAGTTTCTGAACACTCTTCGGAGTTGATAGGTTGCCCAATCTCCAGGTCCCTCGCCACGTCTTGCGTCTGTCTTGAACTGAGGTCCCTTCCCTCCCCCGGCATTACCCGGCTTCTCTGGTACTGCGAACCTCTCCGCCACCCCAGGGCGTCCGGCCTGTCCCTCGCGGGCGTCCGGTTGGTCATCCCTGACCACGCCTTGGGGCTTCCCGTGTTGCGTACGCTTTCCTTGTGTACATGCTGCCGCCAATACCCCGGCGTAGCGGCTGGGCGTACCCTTCGCTCATTCAACCCAACCGTATCAGCCTTCCCCGCTATGGCAGTCGGGTCGGCCTACACATCGTCCTTTTCGAGGCTTGCTCGGCGTTCACTCGCGTTGCGGCCTGCACACTCGCGCGGTCACCGTATGTCGTGACACGCTAATCGAAGGCTTCAGCCATTTCGTTACCTCCATGACTGCTCCGATTGCTTCCGGCTGGAGCGGTTGCCGGGTGGGACTTGCACCCACTGGAAAACGCCGCCTTTTCACGGCGCACGCCAGAAGCCGACACCGTCACCGCTGAGCGCCATACGTTGCGCCACGATCGATGTATTTCATTTAGACCTTCTTCTTTGCCCCGCGGTACCGATCACGACTGTGCTTCCGCAATGCCGCACCGAAAGCCTTGAACAGAGCCTGGTTAATGGGATTGCTCTGCGGGTCGTATTCGGCATGCCACTGGACTCCGAGCGCAAACGAAGGCGCGCCGACGATGCTGATCGCCTCGATCGTGCCGTCTTCCGCCACGCCCTCGACGAGGATCCGCTCGCCCGGTTCAAGAATTCCCTGACCGTGGAGGGAATTCACGCGGATCGTCTCACGGCCCAAGATCCTTGCAAACACGCCCTCCGCTACTAGGCGCACCTCATGGCGATCGGCGAAGACGACGTTCGGGTCGGGATGAACCTCGCCGTTCTCGAGCCGAGGCATGCGATGGTTCATGCGTCCTGGCAGCTCGCGAATCTCCGGATGCAGCGTGCCGCCGAACGCGACATTCATTTCCTGGAATCCCCGACAGATTCCGAAGATGGGGACACCGCGTTCGACCGCGGCCTTGATCAGTGGCAGCGCCACCGCGTCGCGCTCCTGGTCGTAGGGCTCGTGTTTGGGATCGGGCTCGACGCCGAAACAGGTCGGATGGATGTTGGCGCGTGCGCCGGTCAGCAGGATCCCGTCGACCGCACCCAGAAGCGAGGCGATGTCGGTGACGTCAGGGATGCCGGGAAACATCAGCGGCAAGGCGCCAGCCACCTCCGCGACCGCGCGGAGATTGCGCTGTCCCACGATCTGGACGTTGAACCGGTCGTTGATGATCTGAGAGTTCCCGATCACGCCGACCACCGGCATCGTCATGCCTGGCACCCGTGCTCGCCTTCCACCGTCAGCCTTTGAGGTCGCCCCGTTCTTGAGTCTCCATTCTAAATGGCAATTCAGGGTGGGATCCAGAGCCGAAGCGAGGCGGTCCGGGAATCGGTCACTGGAAATGTGGGCTCAAGAACGCGAACGCCCGCCTGCATTCGAACCGAGCGGGCGGACTTGGTTGCGGGGATTCGAAACCACCCATACCGAACACGGCAAAAATCCAATACCCTAGCCTACGACAACCCACCAACCCCCTTAGGTCCGCTTTGTGCCATTGGACTAAACCGCTTTCGCGGTAGAGCGCTGCGCGCAGGCGTGTGCCTGAGGCGATCAGCGGGGCAATAACGGTCAAGGAGCGTCTTGTCTGAGGATCGGGTTGTTCGACCCACCCTCAGCACAGGAGCATCCCATGACTGGGACACCCGTCAGTCCGCTGCGCCGGCGCATGA
>JACQAG010000046.1 GCA_016195085.1 Pseudomonadota bacterium
CGGCTCCTGCCTCTTCGTTCGCAAACCCCTCGCCAAAATCGACAAACCGCCCCCGCTTAATCCCAACCGCCGACAACCAACCGCCTCCCCCAACCAGGGAACCTTCAGCTATGCATGACTTTCCCCGGACACCCGTGCGCGACTGCGGGGGAGGGCGGGGGTGGGGGCAAGTCACGCATAGACAAGGATCGTTGCCAAACGATGAGCCCGCGGCTCAGCTCTTCGAGATGTTCCAGAGCGCCAGCACGTTCGCCTTCAAGACGCCCTGAAGATTGCTGCGCCAGGCGCCGAGCCGCTCGTATTTGCCCAGCATCACATAGGGGACCACTTCCCACATCCGGCGATGGAGCGCTTCCAGCGCCTGCGCCTGCTCGGTCTCGTTGGCGGCCCGGATGAAGCGGTCGCGCAGCTTCTCGGTCGCCTCGTCGCAGGGCCAGCCGAACCAGTTCTTGCCGTCGCAGGCGAGATTGGTGCCGAAATTGGTCAAGGGCGAGTAGCCGGTGACACCGTCGGAGAAGGTCTGGAAGATGTGCCAGCCGCCGGCATAGGGATCGTCCTTCTTGCCGCGGCGGGTGACCACGGCACCCCAATCGGCCATCTGCAGATCGACATTGATGCCGATCTGCTTCAGCCGCTCGGCGGTCACCTGGGCGACTGCGTGGTGGTGGAACAAGTCGCCGGCACCCAAGAGCACGATCTTCTCGCCCTTGTAGCCGGATTCGGCGAGGAGCTGCTTGGCGCGGGCGAAGTCGGGCTTGCGGTAGGGCTCCGAGCCCACCTCGGTGCCGTTCGGGCTGCCGCAGGTGTAGTAGGAAAAGCAGATCTGCCCGCCGCCGAAGGCGGCTTGCATGTATTCCTGCTGATCCACCATGAGCGCCAGCGCCTGGCGCGCCTTGGCGTTGTTGAAGGGCGGATGGAGATAGTTCGGCCTGAGCATGCCGAACCAGCCGAGCGGCGCTAGCGCTTCCACGACCACCGTGCCGCTCTTCTTCAGGATCGCCGTTTGGTCGTTGTTGATCGCCTCGATCATGTCGATCTCGCCGGCAACCAGTGCGGCGGCGGCGGTCGCAGCCTCGGGAATGGAGGTCCATTCCACCCGGGCGACCTTGACCACCTTGCCGCCGGTCAAGCCGGCTGCGGGCTCGCCGCGCGGCACATAATCGGCATTCTTCTCGTAGACGACCTTGGAGCCCGGCACCCACTCGGATGCCACCAGCTTGAACGGTCCGGAGCCGACGTTCTCGGTGATCGCCTTGAACGGATCGGCCTCGGCGTCCTTGAGGCGCATGATGGCGGGGACGTTGCCGCCGCTGGAGGCGAGCGTCGTCAAGGTGTAGCCGTAGGGTTCCTTCAAGACGATGGTGAAGGTCGTGTCGTTGACCGCCTCCATCGCCTTGGTCATCTCGGCCAGCTTCTGGCCCATGGTGTCGCGGGCTTCCCAGCGCTTGACCGAGGCGACCGCGTCGCGCGCCGTCACCGGGCTGCCATCATGGAACTTGAGACCCGACCTGAGGGTGAAGGTGTAGGTGAGTCCGTCCGCGGAAAGCGTATGGCCCTCCGCCATCTGCGGCTTCGGGTTGAGCCCCGCATCCCAGGCGTAGAGCTGGTCGTAGATCATCATCGCGTGGTCGATGGTGATGGTCGCCGTGGTCGAGATCGGGTCGGTGACCTTGAGGTCGGCGTGGGGCACCATCTTCAAGACGGTCTGCTGCGCCTCTGCCGGGCCGGGGAGGCCGGCGGCGGCAAGGAGGCCGGTGGTGACGCTGAAGGCGACGATCAGCGATCGGGGCATGGTCCTCTCCTGTTCTTGGTGCGGGCGCGCCCGGACGTTGGGCGCCGGGCTTTGCGGCCATGCTAGACGTCCTAGCCGGCCCCAGCAATCGATCGCCGGCAGGCCGGAATCGGCGGCAGTTGCGGAGGTTTATCCCGGTGAGAAATAGGGGCTAGGCTTGGAGAAATACCCCGAGGGCCTGTCGATCCGGCCGCCGCGCGCTCGACTGATAGACGGAGAACCATGCCAATCAGCCTAAGGAGCGTCAGAAATGCAGTATCTCTTGCTCATCTATGCGAACGAAGCCGAGATCGCGAAACGGAGCGAGGCGGAGGCGAAGGCGATGATGGAGGAATACGGCGTCTTCACCCAGGCGATCATCAAGGCCGGGCAGTTCAAGGCCGGCGACCGGCTGCAGCCGATCTCGACGGCGACCACCGTCCGCGTGCGCAGCGGCAAGACGCTTACCACCGACGGACCCTTTGCCGAGACCCGCGAGCAGCTCGGCGGCTACTATTTGATCGAAGCCAAGAACCTGGACGAGGCATCCCAGATCGCCGCGCGCATTCCAGGCGCCAAGCACGGCTCGATCGAGGTTCGGCCGATCTGGGTCTACAAATGACCCGAAGGTCGGGGCCGGACGGGGCGTGAGCGCGGCCGGCATCGAGAGCGTCTTTCGCAACGAGGCGGGTCGCGTCCTGGCGACGCTGATCCGCCTCGTCGGCGATTTCGAGCTGGCCGAGGAGGCGTTGCAGGAGGCGTTCACCGCGGCGGTCGAGCAATGGCCGGCCTCCGGCGTTCCCGACAAGCCCAGGGCCTGGCTGGTCAATGTCGGGCGCCACAAGGCGGTCGATCGCTTGCGCCGGCAGATCCTGTTTCGCCGGAAGCGCCGCGACCTCGAGATCGACGCTGCCATCGATCGGCAGAGCGTTGCTTGCGCGGAGGAGGCCGATGCGTTCGGCGACGACATCCTCAGGCTCATCTTCACCTGCTGCCATCCAGCGCTCGCCATCGAGACCCAGGTGGCGCTCACGCTTCGCTCGGTCTGCGGGCTCACCACCGAGGCGGTGGCCCGCGCCCTCCTCGTCGGCGTCGAGACCATGGCGCAGCGGCTGGTCCGCGCCAAGAAGAAGATCCGGGCGGCGAAGATCCCCTACGAGACGCCGGCGCCGGCGATGCTGGACGAGCGGATCGAGGGGGTCCTCGCCGTCATCTATCTGGTTTTCACCGAGGGCTATGCGGTCACCGCCGGTGCGGAGCTCATGCGCTGGGACCTGTCCAGCGAAGCGATCCGCTTGGCGCGTCTGCTCGATGGCCTCTTGCCCGGCCGGCCGGCGATCCAGGGACTGCTGGCGCTCCTGCTGCTGCATGACGCGCGCCGCCATGGCCGCACCACGGAGGCCGGCGACATCGTGCTGCTCGAGGACCAGGACCGCAGCCTCTGGGATCAGGCGCAGATCGCCGAAGGTACTGGGCTCGTGGGTGAAGCCTTGCGCGCGCCCGGCCGGCCCAGCCCCTATGCGGTGCAAGCGGCGATCGCAGCCCTCCATGCCGAGGCGCCGCACCATGAGGCGACCGACTGGCCGCAGATCGTCGGCCTCTACGAGGTGCTGCTGCGCCTGCAGCCATCGCCGGTGGTCGAGCTCAACCACGCCGCCGCCGTCTCGATGGTCGACGGTCCGGCCCGGGCCCTCGACCTCCTGGACGCGCTCGCCGCCCGCGGCGGCCTCGACGGCTATCACCTGCTGCCGGCGGCGCGTGCCGACCTCTTCCGGCGCTTGGGGCGCAGGCAAGAGGCGCGCGCCGCCTACCTAGCCGCTCTCGCCCTGGTCAAGCTCGAGCCGGAACGGCGACTGCTGGCGCGCCGCCTGGCCGAGCTCGGGTGATTGCGTTCGCCATCGCTGGCATCGGATGAGCATTCCGTGGAGGATGGCGGACCCGCTAAGGATGGTCCGCCATGTCTCGCCCCGATCCCTTGCCGCCGCTCCTCGAGGCCGTCGCGTCTCTCGGCCTTCCCGGCCAGCCCGAGCCGCTTTACGGTGCGCTCGACCGCGCGCTCGGCCAGGCGATCGGCCACCTCCTGGTGACGTTTCTCGTCGTCGATGAGCCGAGGGGCGAGGTTCAGCGAGTCTATAGCTCGAACCCGACGGCCTATCCCGTCGGTGGCAGAAAGCCGCTTCGGACGACCGAATGGGGCGAGCAGGTCATCCTCCGCCGGCAGACCTATATCGGCCGCAACGCCGCCGACATCGTGCGGGATTTTCCCGATCACGCGCTCATCTTGAGCCTGGGCTTGGCGTCGATCTTGAATGTGCCGGTGGTGCATGACGGACGTTGCCTCGGCACCGCCAATCTCCTGCATCGGGAGGGCTGGTACCGGGAGTCGGACGCTGCCATAGGCCGGACATTCGCCGCCCTCCTGGTGCCGGCCTTCGCTCGCGAGCAGGAAGCGCTCGCGTGAAGCTTAGAGAATGTTCGGGCTAGGTGGATTCGATGGTCCCTTCTTGCTCCCTCTCCCTTGGGGAGAGGGACGGGGTGAGGGGTTGCCCTATCTTGCGAGGCCCAGTCCCCTCACCCGCTCGCTCTCGCTCGCGACCTCTCCCCAAGGAGAGGTGACGATGCTTTCCGTCTTGCTCCCTCGCGCTCTGGGATAGGTTGGGCGTGAGGGGTGATCACATCTAAGCGGAACGTGCCCTAGAACGCCGGGATCGCCGCCAGCCTCGCCATCCGGTTCCAGGCGCGGCGATAGGGAACTGCAACCTGGCTCGGGCGCTCCCGGTGCACCGCATGCAGAGTCTCGAACCAGCGCGCCTCGGCGGCATCCGCTTCCGCCCAGCAGGTCCGGACCACGTCCCGGCGCGCCTGGGCGACACTCCCACCGCCGGATGCGAGCGCGGCCGCGACCCGCTTGCGGAAGCGCTCCTCGAGCTGATCGCGCTCTTGCCTGATGAGCGCCAAGCGCGGTCCGTAGTCTTCGATCACCAGACGGTGCAGCCTCTCGTGGCGCCACCAGCGGGTACGCGGATTGAAGCGGTCGGTAGGCCGCGGCCCGAAATCGGGCATGGCGTCGAAGAAGACCGGCTTGAAGATGCTGGTGCAGGGGGCGGCCGAGCCGGTCACCCAATGCACGATCCGCCCCGGCCGCAAATCCGAGACGAGCGAGCCCACCGTCTGGCCGCCCTTCAGGCCCCAGCTTCCATGCATGCAGAGGGTGCGGTTCGGCTCTTCATCCGGCCGCCAGTCGGGATCGGCGCCGGCCTGCCCATGATCGCGCACGGCCTGGATCATGTCGGAGGCGCTCAAGCGCCGGTTGCGCTCGGCCAGAATGCCGGTCGAGCGGGCGCGCCGCTCATGGCCCTCAGACAGGCGGTCGCGCCGGGCATTGGTGATGGCGGATGCCACGTTGATGGGCCCGCTCTCGCCGTCCCAGCCGCGGCGCCCGATGAGCGCCGGCAGCGCGGCGCTGATCGACGTGAAGCGCGTGCCGATCGACAGCGCGTTCGAGATGGTGCGGACCTTGACCGCGCGCTCGGCCACCCAGTAGCGGCCCACGGTCTCCAGGACCCAGGCTTCGCTCGGGTCGGCGATGATGAAGGAGTTGTGGTAGCTGCGCTGGCGCAGATGGCCGCAATTGCCGCCTTGGCCGTGGCGCTCGATGAGGCCGGTGATGACCTCGAGCGCCTCGGCGGCGCTGGCGCCGCGCTCGAGGCCGAGGCGCAAGAGGTCCATGCCGATCACGCCCGGCTTTTTCGAGGGCGCCAGCTTCGAATAGACCGCCTCGTTGCCGATGACCACGCCATGCTCGTTGGCGCCCATCTCCGCGCCCCAGATCCAGAACGGCCTCGACAGCAGCACGGCATGGGTCGCCGCCGCCGCTTCGATGCTGACATGGGTCAGCTTCAGGGGGGAGCCGGCGCGGTGCTTCTGCCGCGGCCGGTACTCGAGATACTGCGCCTCGTTGCGCTCGCGATCGCTGTTCTTGGCGAAGAGCACGCCGCCCGCCGCCACCGCATCGCCGCCCGCCACCATCGTGTCGCACATGGCCCGAAGATCCTCCCTTGCGGGGCCGGCTTAGCTCAGCTTCTTCAGCTTGACGTAGCCGCGCTCGAGCACGCGCTGCATCGCCTCGAAGGCGGAGAGCAGCTCCTCATAGGTGATGCGCTGGCGGCGCAGCTGATCGACCACGGCGGCTTCGGGCTGGTGGGCGAGCTTGCTCACCTCGAGCGCCATGCGGATGTAGTTCGCCCTGGTCTCGGCCACCAGATGCGAGAAGCGGATGAAGCTGTCGCTGTCGAGCGCCGGCACTTTCTCCTGCATCAGGCGCTGGTTGGTCTCGAAGATGACCTTCTCGATCTCGAGAAGCTGCTGGCTCAGCTCCTTGCGCGAATTCTTGTCCAGCATGTCCTGGGTCATGAATTGGTCGATCTTCTGCGTCGCGACGCGACCAACGACTTTCATGCACGATCCTCCATCGCTCGAGCGCGCTGACGGCGGCTTCCTCAACCATGGGCAAGGATGCCGTACCGACGCCGGAGCCATCCGCTCCTCGGAGGATAAGCCCCCCTATCCCCATGGGTGATTTTAGCATGTTCGGCGGCGATACGCTCGATCTCGGGTGCCGCGGGAGGCTGCGGGGCGGCGAGGCTCAGCGCGAATCCTTGCGCGTCGACTTCTCCTGCACCTCGCTCTCCTCGAGGCTCGGGTCGTCGGCGGGGTCCATGGCATGCGGGCGCGTGATGCCGGATGTTGCGCTGCCCGGACCATTGCCGCGCCAGCGCGGCAGGCTGGGGTCGCTGGCGCGCTCGGCGACGACGGCCTCGACCGCCAGATCGTTCACCGATTCGAGCGCCCAGAGCGGCAGCGCCAGCAGCAAGACCGAGAGCGTGGCGCCGAGCACGGCCTGGACGAAGCTTTGCCCCAAGGGCTCGCTCTGCCGATTCTCCCGATCCAAGCCGATGAGCCGCATCTCGCGTGGCAATCGCAATCTCCTCAACAGGGAGATTGTCGCGGATGCCACGCGCCGCCGCTGTGACCAAGGTCACATTTGAGACGATAGTGCCTAAATGATGCCTAAACGGCTAGAAATATCAGCTAGTAGACGAGCTCGTCGCCGCCCTGGCTGTCGGAGAGCACGATCTCGCCGCGCGGGGCCAGATCCTTGGCGAGGTTGACCATGTACATCTGCGCCTCGTCCACCTCCTTCAAGCGGATCGGGCCCATGGAGGCCATGTCCTCGCGCAGGAGCTTGCCGGCGCGCTCGGACATGTTGGAGAAGAACATGAGCTCGGCGCTCAGGCCGCATCCTTGCGGATGAGGTCGGCCGCCTTCTCGCCGATCATGATGGCGCTCGCATTGGTGTTGCCGGAGACCAGCGTCGGCATGATCGAGGCATCGGCCACGCGCAAGCCGGAAAGCCCGATGACGCGCAGCCGAGGATCGACCACGGCCATGGCATCGCCTTCCGGCCCCATCTTGCAGCTCCCGGCCGGGTGGTAGATGGTGCCGCCCTTCTCGCGGGCGAATGCCAGGAGCTCGTCGTCGGTCTGGACATCGCCGCCGGGGCTGTACTCGCCGGCGATGTAGTCCCGGAGCGCCGGCATCTGGGCGATGCGCCGGGCGATCTTGAGCCCGGCGATGACGCAGGCCCGGTCTTCCGGTTCCGAGAGATAGTTCGGCTGAATCGCCGGATGGACGCGGGGGTCGCTCGACTTCAAGCGGATCCAGCCGCGGCTCGATGGACGCGACTGGTTGAGGGTGTTGTTGAAGCCGGGAAAGCGATGGACATCGATGCGGGGCTCGGGCCCGGGGCCGCGTTCGAAGCTGACGGGCATGAAGTGATATTGCAAATCCGCCGTCGCCGCCTCGTTGCGGCTCTTGCAGAAGAGCCCGACCTGGCCGGCTCCGATGCTGATTGGTCCGGAGCGTCGCGTCAGCCATTCGAGGGCAGCCCCCGCCTTCCGCCAAAGGCTGTGCTCGATCTCGTTCAAGGTGATCGGCTTCGTGCAGCGGTGGATCAGGCGGACCTGGTAGTGGTCCTGCAGATTCTGGCCGACGCCGGGCAGCTCATGGACCACGGCGATGCCATGGCGGGCGAGCTCATCGGCCGGGCCGACGCCGGAGAGCAAGAGGAGATGCGGGGAGTTGACGGCGCCGCCGGCGAGCACCACCTCGCGGCCGGCGCGCTGGATCCGCTCCCGGCCGTCCTTGAGATAGGCGACGCCGACCGCGCGCCTGCCCTCGAACAGGATCCGGGTGGCCAGCGCCTTCGTCTCCACGCGGAGATTGGGGCGGCGGCGCGCCGGCTTGAGGTAGGCGACGGCGGCGCTGCATCGAAGCCCGTTGCGGGAAGTCAGCTGATAGTAGCCGACGCCGTCCTGCTGGGTGCCGTTGAAGTCGTCGTTCGGCGCATAGCCCGCCTCGATCGCCGCCCTGATGAACGCCTCGCACAGCTCGTGCTTGAGGCGGAGGTCGCTGACGCCCAAGGGCCCGCCTTCGCCGTGCAGCGGATCGGCACCCCGCTCCTGATCCTCCGCACGCTTGAAGTAGGCCAGCACGTCGCCGAATGACCAGCCGGCATTGCCGAGCTGGCGCCAGTGGTCATAGTCCTCCGCCTGCCCGCGGATATAGATGAGGCCGTTGATCGAGGACGAGCCGCCCAGCACCTTGCCCCTCGGCCAGATGATGGAGCGGCCGCCCATGCCGGGATCGGGTTCGGTCTCGAAGCCCCAGCTCAGCCTGGAATAGATGTTGCGGAAATACCCCACCGGCAGGTGGATCCAAGGATCGCGGTCAGGCCCGCCGGCCTCGAGCAGGAGCACGGTCTGCCGCTCATCCTCGGAGAGCCGCGCCGCCAAGGCACAGCCGGCCGAGCCGGCGCCGACCACGATGACATCGACGCCATCCATACGCGTTCCCCCCGTGTTGGGCGGATTTCACCATGCCGGATCTTGCCCCGGCAATCCAATGGCACCGCCGCGGCATTGCGCTATTAGAATGGACGAACGGATTTCGAGAATGAGAGGACACGGAATATGGGTTTGTTCGACTTGAAGGGGCGAGTCGCCATCGTCACCGGCGGCAATGGCGGCATCGGCCTCGGCATGGCCAAGGGCATGGCGGAGGCGGGTGCTGCCATCGTGATCGGCGCGCGCAACGCCGCCAAGAGCGAGACGGCGGTGAAGGCGCTGACGGAAGCCGGTGCCAAGGCGGTGGCGCTTTCGCTCGACGTGACCAAGGAGGATTCCTGCCGGGCGCTGGTGGCCGAGACGGTCAAGCGCTTCGGGCGCCTCGACATCCTTGTCAACAATGCCGGCATGAACATCCGCAAGCAGCCCCAGGACTACACGCTGGCCGAGTGGCACACGGTCATCGACACCAACCTCACCAGCGCCTTCCTCTGCGCCCAGGCGGCGCATCCGGAGTTCCTCAAGGCCGGCGGCGGCAAGGTCATCAATATCGGCTCGATGATGTCCTTGTTCGGCGCCCCGGTGCTCATGGCCTACGCCGCCAGCAAGGGCGGCATGGTGCAGATGACCAAGGCGATGGCCACCGCCTGGGCCAAGGACAACATCCAGGTGAACGTCGTGCTGCCCGGCTGGATCGACACCGAACTCACCCAGCGCGGCCGTCGCGAGATCCAGGGTCTGCATGAGCGCGTGCTGGCGCGCACGCCCGCCGGGCGCTGGGGCGAGCCCAAGGACATGGCGGGTGTCGGGGTGTTTCTGGCGAGTGCCGCCTCCGACTTCGTCACCGGCACGGCGATCGCCGTCGATGGCGGCTATGCCGCCCAGGGCTGAAGCGCCACCATCTCGAGACCGGCGCCGGGCTAGAGCTCGGGGGTGGTTTCCGATCGTCAATAACTCTATGGTTGCGCGGCAGCTAAACGAACGTTATCGTAATATTTGAATGACATGCGGTTAATTTCCGAGAAACTTCAAACTAATTTTTATGGAAATGCCTGACGCAACTGCAACGCAGATGTCGGTCGATGAGATTGCCGTCAAAAAGGCAGCGGTCCGCATTCTGCACTCTGTCTGCGACAATGTGCTGGGGGCGAAGAACGCCTTCACCGCCACCCTTACCCTCACCCTCCAGAGCGCCAACAACAAGACCTTCGAATACAACTTCCGCGTGGCCGAGCAGGAGTTTCAGCGGTTGCCGGCGGAGGTGATCGAGCTCGTGGTCGGCAAGTGCAACAGCCACATCGCCTCCAATCAGAAGGCGATCCTGGCCCAGATCAAGACCTTGACCGGCGCCCCCGCGCCCGCCGGCAAAACGGACAAAGCCGGCAAGCGGCCGACCTCCGCCGTCGACTGGTTCTAGCGGCCTAAGTCCGAGCTTCCGTTCGATCCTTCGCGCCGGCCATGCGGCGCTATGTACCCACTACGACGCCCCCACCCGTCGGGGACGGCCGCGCCGGATCCTCCCGGCACGGCGTTGGGGACGGGAGGACCCGTCCCCAACCGTCCCGACCCTCCCCCACCTAGCGGTGGAGGAGGGGATAAGAACGCACGCACGCACTCTGAGCTCCCTCCCTCGCCCCGGGGAGGGTCGGGGAGGGGGTGGTCCCCACCCCCTCCCAAATTCCACCCCCAGGCGGGGGAGGGACGGGGTGGGGGCATTCTTGTTGGCAGGCTTTGCGCAACCCTCAGCCTCGCGACAGCCGCGCGCCGAGGATGCTGGCGAGGATGATGGCGCCGCCGATTCCCTGATTCAGGGTGACCGGCTCGCCCAGCAACAGCCAGCCATAGAAGGCGGCGCTGACCGGCAGCGACAACAGCGCCACCGCCGAAAAGGCGGCGCCGACATGGGCCAGCGCCAAGGTCAGCAGCCCCTGCCCCAAGGCATAGGAGACGATGCCGAGGCCGAGGAGCGCCGCCCAGCCCATGAGCGAGGCGGCGGCCAGACTCTCGCCGGCGGCGAGCGCGCCGAGGAGGAGCCCGATGGCGGTGACGATGCCGGTCCACAGCATGATGGTGGCCGATCCCAGCCGTGGGGAGAGCCGGCCGATCACCACGAGATAGGCGGCAAAGGTGACCGCCGAGAGGATGCCGAGCCCGTCGCCCAGGATCTGATGGGCGCCCAGGATCCGATCGGCATCGATGCCGAGCTTGTCCCAGGCGAGCACGATCATGCCGGCGATCGCCGCCAGCATGGAGAGCATGAAGGCAAGCCTGACACGGTCGCGGAACACCAGGAAGCTGCCCAGCGCCACGAAGATCGGCGTGGTGTTGCTGAGCAGGCTGGCATTGGCGACCGTGGTGAAATGCACCGCCCAGGCATAGGCCAGGATGTTGGCGGCATAGACGGCACCCCCCAGCATGAGCGCCGGCCCATCGCGGAGCCAGGCGACCTTGCGGACCCCGCGCTCGCGGCGGCGCTCGATCCAGTACCAAATGACGAAGACCGGGATCGCCAGCAGGGTGCGGTAGAAGGAAGTCGCTGTCGGCCCCAGCTCCGATTGGCGGAAGAGCACGGGCGTGAAGGAGATCGCCACGATCGCCAGGCTGAGCCGGGCGATGGCGGCACGGCCTTGCCTCGCGGGCTCGGCCGGCGCCGTCTCGGCTGCTTCAGGCGAATGCTCCACCGCGGTCACTTATAGAGGATGCAAGCCCGCCCGCCAGCGGCGATGCGGGATGGTCCCCGCCCGAAGCCGGCAGGCGCGCGGCGGCGTCGATCGGCCCGAGTTGCCGCAGGCGCGCGCTCGGTGCTAGGAGGACATGGTTGCGTTGGGGGGATGGGGATGGACCAATCGCTTGCAACCGATCGCCCGCTGGGCGCCTTCATCGATTCCTGCCGGGGCGTCATCGCCGAGCACAGGGATGCGGCCGACCGGGTGACCGAGATCGCCCCCTTGATGCAGCGTCTGGTCGCCGGTGCGGCGGGCTTCCTCGAGAACCGGCATCTGATTTCCAATCCCAGCCACTACGCCAGGAACGCGATCTATATCTGCCCCTCGGGCGACCTCTCGCTCTTCGCCCTGGTCTGGCTGCCGGGACAATGGACGCCGGTGCACGATCACGGCAGCTGGGGCGTGGTCGGCGTCGTCGAGGGCGTGCTGGAGGAGCGGGCCTATATGGCCGCCGATGGCGAGATCAACGCCGATAGCGGCATTCGGCTCCGCCGGGGCGGGATCGTGCTGCTGAATGCCGGCGCCATTACCACCTTCGTGCCGAACCCCGACCACATCCACATGACCGGTGTCGCCGCCGGCCGCGAGCGCTGCGTCAGCCTGCACCTCTACGGCCGCAACATGGATTCCTTCCACATCTACGATGTGGACCAAGGCACCCGGCGCCTGATCGACGTGCCGCACTACCAGAGCCACTAGCGCCCTGATCGAAACGGTCGCTGGCGCATGACGACGTTTCGGACAGCCGCCGTGCGTCCTTCGACGAGCTCAGGATGAGTTTTTTCTTTCTGCCACGCCGAACGTTCTGCGACGCACAATCCCTCTCATCCTGAGCTCGTCGAAGGACGCACCATGGATGCGCAGGTCTCATCGACGAACCTTTCTCCCTCAGTGTCACTCCGCCGCGTCGTCGACCGCGATGACGGCGCATTTGCGCGCGGGGTCGGGGCGGAGACAGGTCGCCAGCGCCTCGGCGCGCGCCGCCTCTTCGCTCTTCTGGCCCGAGCGCCAGCCATAGCCCCCGGCTTGTGCGGCGGCGAAGGCTTTGTGCGGGGCGGCGGCTGCGTAGGTCTCGAACGCGGCTTTGGCCGAGGCCGAGAGATAGGCGGGCGGCGCAAGATGCGGCAGGGAGGCCGGGCTGGCGCGCCAGACGAGGCCGTGGGCCTTCAGAAACTGATCGACGAGCGGTGTCCACTGCGCAATGCCCGCGGCCGAGAACAGCCGGTGACCGTCCTCGCCGAAGGCGGGCGGCTTCACGAACTCGACGAGCCCGCCGGCCGAAACGAACGCATCCTTGAACGCGGTGGCGACGGCCGGTCCGAAGAAATGGTCGTTCTCCGCATAGACCCAGAGCATGGGCACGCGCGAGCGCTCGCCGAAAGAGCCGAAAGCCTGGGCTTGCAGATCCGCGCGGCAGACCTCGTCGGCTGCGAGCGAGCCACGGCCGCCTGCGAAGCTGATCGCGGCCTTGAGACCCGGCGGCGGATCGGCGGTCAGCGCCACCGTGGCGTAGCCGCCGGCGGACACGCCGACGCTGATGATCCGTTCGCCATCGATCTCCGGCAGGCTTGCGAGATGGGCGATCGCGGCCTTGAGATCGCCCGCCGCGATCCGTCCGGCCTGCTGATAGTCCGGGCTCCGGCAGCCGCCGTAATCCTCGGCCCAGGCGCCGCCGGAGCTGGCGTAGCCCCGGCGCATGACGATGGCCGCCGCCCAGCCCCGGCGCGCGAACTCCATCGCCTGCGGCACCAGGGAAAGCGCCGTCATGCCGGGACGCTCGGATGCCGATCGCGGCGAGCCGTGGTTGATGAGGGCCAACGGATGGCGCCCGGGCTCATCCAGGCGCACCAGCACTGTTTCCAGGCCGGCGCTGCCGGCAGCATCCATCTGGATGCGCAGCTCCTGGCGGACATAGGTCTCGGCCTCGGCGCTCCACCCGGAGAGCGCCGGCAGGGCGAGTGCGATCAGCAAGCCAGCGACGGTTCGCATAGGTCCTCCCAACACAGGGCCCGGCGCCCTGTATAACTGACTTTCTCTCCGGGTCGTCATCGGGCGAACCGGTGGCCAAGACACAGGAACGAACATCATGCGCATCACCGAGGTCCAGACGTTTCTCATGCAGGCCGGGGCTCCCCCCGATACCTCTTGGGCATCCGACGCCAAGGGCCATCAGACCGGCTCGCGCAACTGGCTCTTCGTCAAGATCAAGACCGATGCCGGCTTGAGTGGCATCGGCGAGTGCAGCGGCTGGCCACGGGTGATCGAGACCGCCGTCCAGGATTTCCGCGAGCACCTCATCGGCGAGGATCCGATGGCGATCGAGCGCATCTGGCAGAAGCTCTACGTCGCCATGATGGGCCATGGGATGACCGGCATCGTCGGCTCCGGCGCCTTGACCGGCATCGACATGGCGCTCTGGGACATCAAGGGGAAGGCGTTGAACACGCCGGTCTGGAACCTGCTCGGCGGCAAGCTCCGCGACCGGGTGCGCATCTACACCCATGCGAGCACCGCGGCGGTGGCGAAGGACGTGGTCAAGTCGGGGATCACCGCGATCAAGACCGGCGGCATCGCCCGGCCCTTGGACAAGGTGGCGGAGCTCCGGGCCGCGGTCGGCCCCGACATCGACCTCATGGTCGATCTCCATGGGCCGCCCTTGATGACCCCGGCGGAAGCCATCCGGCTCGGCCGCGCGCTCGAGCCTTACGGCCTCCTCTTCATCGAGGACCCGGTGATGCCGGAGCTGACCGACGCCTATGAGCGCATCCGCGATGCCGTCGGCGTGCCGCTGGCCGCGGGCGAGCGCCTCGGCACCATCTGGGGCTTACGGCCCTTGATCGAGCGCGACCTCGTGGCCGTGGTGCAGCCCGACACAGGGCGCGCCGGCGGCCTCACTCAGATGAAGAAAATCGCGGCCATGGCCGAGGCCCACGGCATCACCGTGGCGCCGCATTCGGGCAGCCTCGGCCCCGTGGCCGAGTTCGCCGCTATGCACCTGATGGCCGCCATTCCGAACGCGCTCATGCTGGAGCGCATCGAGAACGATTGGCCGGGACGGCAGCAGGTGTTGACCCAGCACCTCGTCTTGGACCAGGGCCATCTCATTGTGCCCGACCGCCCCGGCCTCGGCGTCGACATCGACGAGGATTTCGTGCGCAGCCATCCCTCGATCCGCAACGTCGCCGTCGCTGGCGGCGGTTACGAGCCCGGCACCGAGTCGGAGACCGTCTATTTCCAGTCCCGCCGCGGCCATGCGCGGGTGTTTAGGCGGGAGTGACGGAGCCCAGCCATCCAAGGACGCGCAGGATGTCCAAGACCGCTCGGGTCGTGCTCTGGCTTGCATGGGTCGCGGCTCTCGTAGCCGTCGCCGCGATCCCCGTGGCGGACCTCGGCGATCGCACAGGGCTCTGGCCGCAAATCCCATCCATGTTCGTGAGCTTCCGCGTGGCGCTGGTGGCGGCCGTCGCAAGCCTGATGCTCGGGCTTGCGGCAGCCTGGCTCAATCGGTCGGCCGGCTTTCTCTCCCGTCGCGTTCTCGGCGCGTTGCTGCCGTTCATCGCCACCGTCGTCCTCGTGGGCCTCATCCTCGGCCGCTTCGATGCGGCAGAGGCAGCAATCCGCATCCACGACGTGACCACCGACACGGAGAACCCACCTGCCTTCGCCGCACTCCTGGCGGAGCGCCAGGCGAACGGCCGCAATCCTTCGGAGTACGATCCAGCGACCGCATCGCTGCAATTGCGCGCCTATCCCACCATCAAGTCGGTCCTGCTCGACCGTCCCGTGGCGGAGGCCTTCGATCGTGCGCTCGCCGCCGCCCAGGCGATGGGCTGGACCACCGCCGCCGACAAAGCGCGCTTCCATATCGAGGCGACGGCGATCACGCGCTGGCTCAAGTTCAAGGACGATTTGGTGATCCGCGTCAGCGATGCCGGCGCCGGCAAGAGCCGGATCGACGTCCGCTCCGCGAGCCGGATCGGCCGCGGCGATCTCGGCCAGAACGCCGAGCGCATTCGCGCCTACATCGCTCGGCTTCGGGGGTAGCTCGGGCTAGCCCGGATTTCTCACACTGTTGAGGTGCATCGGGGCGCGGACTCTGAGAATGTCATTGTGCAGCAATGAGTTTCTCTGGTCCAAGGAGATGCCCCGATGCAGACAGAGTGTAGCGCGGATCTGTTTGGGTTTGCACCGGTTGCAGGCCGGGCGGTGGTGGTGGGATTTGACGGCGGCACGATCACGTCTGATGGCGGGGCGCTGCTGCTGGGAGCGAGCGACCGGGCGATCGGTCTGATCGAGCGGTTTGCCGGGTGCTTTAGCGATGCTCGGCGTCAGGACCTGATCGAGCATGAGGTTGCGACGCTGGTTCGCCAGCGGGTTCTCGGGATCGCGCTGGGCTACGAAGATCTGAATGATCATGACGAGCTGCGCCACGATCCGGTGATGGCGCTGCTGGCAGGC
Source organism: Pseudomonadota bacterium (assembly GCA_016195085.1). Lineage (NCBI taxonomy): Bacteria > Pseudomonadati > Pseudomonadota > Pseudomonadota bacterium. The sequence continues at coordinate 15,861 of JACQAG010000046.1, forward strand.
AAGCTTTCGGCGCGCCGGCAGGGCTGCGCGCCGGTGGCGGGCAAGAGCACGCTCAATCGGCTCGAGCTGAGCCGGCCGGAGCCGTCGCGCTACCACAAGATCAGCCACGACGGAGCGGCGATCGAGCGGCTGTTCGTCGAGCTGTTCGTGGAGGCGCACCGGCAGGCGCCGGCTGAGATCATCATCGATCTGGACGCCACGGACGACCCGATCCACGGCCATCAAGAGGGCCGCTTCTTCCATGGCTACTACGACGGCTACTGCTATCTGCCGCTCTATGCGTTCTGCGGTCAGCATCTGCTGGCGGCCAAGCTGCGCCGCTCGAACATCGACGCCTCGGCCGGGGCGCAGGAGGAGGTGGCCCGGATCACCCAGCAGATCCGCGAGCGCTGGCCCGAGGTGCGCATCGTGCTGCGCGCCGACAGCGGCTTTGCCCGCGAGGCGCTGATGGCCTGGTGCGAGGCGAACGGCGTCGATTACCTGTTCGGCCTGGCCCGCAACGAGCGGCTGGTGGCCGAGATCGAGGCCGAGCTCGAGGACGCCGCCGCGGAAAGCCGGGAGACCGCCAAGCCGGCGCGCCGGTTCAAGGACTTCCTGTGGGCGACCCGCGATAGCTGGAGCCGCCGGCGCCGGGTCGTGGCCAAGGCCGAATGCACCCAGGGGGAAGCCAACCCCCGCTTCGTCGTCACCTCGCTCGCCCCCGCCGCAGCCGAGGCCCGGCATCTCTACGAGGACATCTACTGCGCCCGTGGCGAGATGGAGAACCGCATCAAGGAATGCCAGGGCGATCTCTTCGCAGACCGCACCTCGGCCGCCTCCATGCGCGCCAACCAGCTCCGCCTCTGGTTCGCCTCCATGGCCTATGTGCTGCTTTCCGCCCTCCGCCGCATCGCCCTCGCAAACACCCAGTTCGCCAGGGCCACCTGCGCCACCATCCGCCTCAAGCTCCTGAAGATCGGCGCCCTGGTGCGAACCAGCGTCCGCCGCGTCAAGCTCGCCATGGCTTCCGGACACCCCTATCAGCAGGAGTTCCGCGAGGCCTATCGGGCGCTCGCCGCAATCTGACGAACCAGACAGCGCACAGTCCACATCGATCCTCAGCCACGATCGCCGCAGGCGACGCCGATCAGACTGTCCGAGAAATCACCTAAAACCGCGAAAAGCCTACCTGCCTCGCCTCAGAGCCACGGGATCCCTCGCACGCCATACTCTCCATGCCAGTGTGAGAAATCCGGGCTAGGGTTCGGGCGAATGGGACGGGCAAATATGAAAGCGGCTTCAAGATCCGCCATGTCGCGGCCTCACGTCCTGCTTATCGCGCTCATGCAGCTCATGGAAATTTGAAATGCGCACATCTTGTCCGGGAAATCGTGCAACGACCTCGAGTTGACCGCCCATCGCTTCAACGAAGCGGCGGATGGTGCTCAGGTACATATCCGTGCGCTTCTCGAGCTTGGCAACGGCCGCCTGGCCGACCTGGAGGGTCTGCCCCAGCTCTTCTTGTGAAAGTTTGAGCGCGCGTCGGATCTGGGCGAGATCCATGTCTCGGCGAAGGTCGGCGGCCTGTGCGGCTGCTTTTGCTTGCGCCCGAGGCGACATCTTGGCTCTGAGCGCCGCGAAGGAATGTCTACCGCTCATCGGTGCTCTCCTTTTTCAACTCTTCAAGGTGCACGTCGTACAGCTTGTCGGCGATCGGCACGTATCGTTCGTAGAACCGATCATCGCCGGTCTTGTCCCCGCCAATCAGCAATATGGCAGCCCGCTCTGGATTGAATGCGTAGAAGATGCGGAGCGGTTTACCGCCGCTCTGCACGCGAAGCTCGCGCATGTGCCCGTGCTTGGACCCTTCGACGCCGCTCGAATAGGGAAACGGCAACAATGGTCCGCGCCGTTCCAGTTCCCCGACATGATTCGAAATGGCTGCTTGCTCGTCCTCGGTCAGGGTCGCCCACCACTCCCCGAATTCGTCGGTGTACTCGACGACCCATGCCATGCAGGGAATAATATAACACCGAAGGAATGTTTTTCAAGGGCGATCAATGGGCGCCTGCGCGCCGCGCCGTAAGGATGCGGCAAGCTTGCGCAGGCGTTAGTTCATCCAGTTCGCCAATCAGGATGAACGTCGGCGCCCCTTATGATTCCGTCTCGGCCGCTGCTGGAAGGAGAGAAGGCACGACCGCTTGCACCAATTGTTCGGCCCCCTGCTCGATATAACCGCATCGCCTCCAGAATATTTTTGCGGCGCGCGCAAAGGTCGGGCACATGAGACGCCTCAGGTCTTCCGCAAAGCACCGTCCTCCATGTATTCGACAAATCCGATCTTCTGGCTTTCTAGCACCTGCACGTCCTCCATCGAGAGGGCGTTACCCGGTGCCACCACAAACAGTCGAGTTTTCTCATTGAGGTGCGCCCGGTAGAAATTCATCTGCCGGATCAGCTCTCCCAGGCTCGCCACCTTGGACTTCACCTCGAACGCCACGGGCACACTCTCTCCGGTCCACACCGTCCACTTATGCGACTTGATCTGCATGATCGAGCCGCAAGCAATCAGCCAGCCGTTCTCAAGCACCTCAGATCCAGGCAGCGGTGGCAAGGGATTGTTCGGCGTTTCACCGAACACCTTCCAGGCACCTTCCTCCCAGCAAAGGGCAGTTACTCGGGACGAGGTCGTCCTGATGATCCTCTTTGCGTCGTCATCGTCCCGCCATTTCCTCCATGCGTCCGGGGTCTCGAAGCTCGCTTCGAGGCTCAGCGTCGCCGGCTTGAGGTAGAGCATGAGATCCACAGCCCCGATCATTGATCCGCTGGGCCGCTTGATGAGGTACTCCCATTCTGGCGCGGTCACCGTCGGTGGAGGCCGTTCAGGAGGTGGCGCCGCAGTGCGGCTTGCGACATGCTTCGCCGCGTCGATGGTAGGCCCGGACTTGTCGAAGATCCATCCCAAGCTGATCTCGTGATGCCAGCTCCGAAAGGTGGGGCTGTACTTGCAGATGCGGGGAACGAAGTCCTCTTCTGCGCGAATGCGCCGATCGAGCCACTTCATAATTCGATCGTGCGTAGATTCCTTCAGATCGGGGTCGTTGAAGAGACGACCTTGATAGGTCTGGTTGATCTTTCCCATTCGCGCTTCCTCGTCTATGGCAGGCTCACGGGTGGAGATCCAGTCCATGCATTTGTCGAGTTGTCACCCGGGTGCGCGTGTACCTGCACCCGATTCCCAGGAGGTGCACGATGCAGCGGGAGACGAGCGCCTGCAGTTGGAGCAGGACGCCGCTCTTGTCGACAGCGTAGCCGAGAGGCTCATCGGCGAAGAGCGCCTCGTGCGCGAGTGGATTGCGTAACCGGGAAAGCCGCGAGCTTGCGGATGCGCCAGGAATCTGCCGGGCCCAGATGGGTGTGGGGATGCCTAGCGTCCGGCAAAGTCTTCGGGCCCTCTCCCAGTGGGGGTCATCGCGGCGCCCGGGCAAGAGACCGGTCAACCTGGCCACGCGATAGCAGGCGTCGAGCGCCGAGTAGGTAAACGTCAGCTCCTCGTATTGGTGCTGGTACGCGTGGGCCAACTGGAGGGCGTTTATGGCACTGCGCATTAACAAGCGTTGTTCGAGCGTAGATGACAGCCAAGTTCCGTCCGCCACATCGAGACAGCGCGCAATCTCGCTGGGCGCGACGACCAAGTCGATGAGCTTGCCACGACTGACAGGCGTTCGCAGCAGGTATCCATAGCCTTCCGGGCGGGCGCATATGCCTACCAGGAAGCCAATGACGCAGATCAGGAAATCCATGCGTTGCACGGATGAGGTGCGTCGATGACTCAGTATGTGGGTGGTTGGTAGTTCAAACCGCAGCGATGGACATGGCAGATCGGTCCTGGTGCCGTCGGAGCCTTGCCGAGATTGGAGCGGGGGATAGAACCAGCCATCGTGGACCCATTGGCTGGAGAGAACATGATCGACGGTTGCCTGGAAATTGGGGCGTAGTCCGACGTCGATGAATCTGGATTCAAAATGGATGGGATCGGGCAGGAAGCCGAAGGCTCTGGCCATCATGCTGTCATTTCAATCCTTCAAGCTCACACACGGAGGCCGCCATTGTTAGGCGCATTTCAGCCCCCTACCGCTCTACATGTCCGATTCAAAATCTGCTTTCTTGAGCCATATGACATCCCCGTCGAGCTCGTTACTCGCAAGCTTTCGCTCCGCAAGGGCCTGTATCCGACCCAAACCAGCGCGCGGGTCTCCGCCGAAATTGTCTTGGATTGCTTCCAGGGAGACAAACACCTTTTGAGGTGTTCCATCCGGCTTTCTCGCTTGGTAGCTATAACCTATCGCGTCCAGCAGAGGCGCGTATTGGCCAGTAAATTTCAATATTTCTGGTCTCCGCATTGGATGAATTGCGAATGGTCGGATGGACTCGCTCTAATCCCTGAATCGTCATTCACGGTGACGAGTCGCCGTCCGGCAGAACCGCGGCTAGGTCCCCTTCGACGTCGATGTCGTAGTGCGCAGCAAGCAACGCCACCTGCTGGCCTACTACCGCTCGGAACCCGCCAAGGGCCATGAAAAATCCTCCGGAATGATCCGGCCCGTACCGTCGAGTACCCAGACTGTGGAACTGCACATTTACATCGTCATGGTACCGCCTGGCTGCCCCGCGAATTAGGCGGAGAGGGACCACAGCGAAAGCGTTCTCGCTTAGCTCACTCAGCGTCTTGGTGCACATCTCACGGATTTGATGGACTGAGTGTTCGACTTCGCTCTCCACCTCAAGGCTTTCGGGGTTGTAGAGCACGCGTCGATCCTCAAGGAACAGAATGAACCGCCGGATAACGTCCCGCTCAGACGGACCTGCTTCCGCCCACTGCAAACCCCCGAACGGCGTACTGATGCCGGTGATCCGCCTCGCGGCGCTTGCGGTCACCTTGGCAGCTCGCCGCATTCGACCGCGCCTCATGGCGCCCTCCCGTATCCGAAGGCCTTCCTATTTTAGGGCGATCGGCGCAACGCCTACACCATGCTGCACAATCGCGCGATCAAAAGCCCTGGCAAGCCATTCCCATTTTTTACGAGGGCCTTCAGCAGGCAGGTCATTCACCCGCCTGACAATCCATGCTCGGTACTGCCGGAACGCATCCTCGATCCGTCCGTGCACCTCTGTCCCTATGATGTATTCCGGGAACAGAGTGTCGGCGATGAGTGCGTCACCGTCCATTCTGCACATTGGCGAATTCGCAAGTGTCGACGCCTGCCAATGCTGCCGTGCTGCTTCGGTAAGCATGATGCGCGGACCACCAGATTTCTTCTCCGCCTCAACGGCACAGATATATCCGGTCCCGAAGACATTGCCGTCATCGTGCCAGACTGGCCCTACCGCGATACCTCCGCGCAACAGGTAACCCATCTCCAGAAGCTTGTGCGCGATCTGTATGCTCTTTGCGACCACAATCCCGAGTCCGTCAAAATGCCCGTGCTGGAGAGGCACAGACAGAATGATGCTATCGGAGACAAAAATATATCTGGGCTTCACTGGCTCCGGGACAGAGCCCGCCACGCGATCGTTGTCCCATCGTACATGGGCATCGATCGCCGTCCTCAATCCGAAGAGACTAAGTAACGTGGCTGGCTGCTGCTCGGCTTCGCGTATCAGCTCTTTGAAACCGAGAATGTCCAGAAATGCAATAGCCCTCTGTTGAAATACCCACGTGGTCCGTGTTGCTTTCATTGGCGTTCCCCAATGAGACGTTCCAGTCCCATAAGCCAAAGACCCCGCCCCATAAGTTCCTCAACCGCAAAGTGCATCTAATATTTATGGTTGTCCATGCCGTTTGTCGTGCAACGTTATTAAGCCATCGTTCGAAGGCGCCACAAAAGGGGCCGCCACCGGACTACGCCTTCGGATTTGGGAGAGAGCTATGAGCGAGTGGGGGGAGATCGCGGTTCACATACGCCCCGATGAGCGCGAAAATCCGGGGAATCCCGGTCGAGGCGATCAACAGGCGACGCGATGCAATCGTTAAACACCAGAGAACGAAAAGCTGTGGGCTGGGTCGCAGTAGCGATTATGACGTTTCTCGGATTCGAGTGGTGGGCTGCCGATCAAAACAAGGAAAGGATTCGAGAGACGCTGCACCGCGTGTGTGAAGCCGCGCGCCGCCAGAACGAGACTTTGCTCGGGCACACCGGCAATCTCGCCGATTTTGACCTGAAATTGTCTGACGCGGGGAAAATCGCGCCCGTTCTGCAGCCAATTTTCTCCGAAGGATGCGGGAGTCCGATTCCCACGGAAGATTAACCGGGTCTGTCACCCTGAGGAAGGGCGCAGATTCTACCGGCGCCTGCTAGCTATGTGCTTGCTAGTAGCTATGTGCTTGCTAGGCGTTAATGCGCCGCCCGCGGATATTTTATAATTTATCGAATTTACTGGCGGACCCGACACGATTCGAACGTGCGACCTTTGCCTTCGGAGGGCAACGCTCTATCCAGCTGAGCTACGGGTCCAGCCGCGCCTCATAACTACTGCATAGGCCGGCGGCGCGCAACGCCGGGCCGGCTGGGGTCTCGGCTGAGCGGTGGGACAAGGGCGTTGCCACAAGTCATTGCGGCACCCCATACTGAGTGAGCAACTTGAGGCATACGCCGTGAACAAGCTGCTTGAACGCATCACCATCGACCCGGAAGTGTGCGGCGGGAAGCCCTGCGTCAAAGGCACCCGCATCTGGGTATCGCTTATTCTCGACCTCCTGGCCGACGGCACGGTGGAAGCCGAACTTTTGGCGGAGTATCCGCAGCTCACCCATGACGACCTCTTGGCTGCGATCGCCTACGGTGCCGAGGCTTCGCGTGAGCGCGTCATTCCGGTGCCGCTCGGCCGGGTGGCGTGAAGCTCAAGCTCGATGAGAATATCGGCCGCCGTGGCTTGGAACTACTGATCACCGCCGGTCATGATGTGGCGACCGTGCGGCATCAAGGCCTTCAGGGTGTCAGCGACAAGACATTATTCGAAGTTTGCGCAGGCGAGGGGCGGGCGCTGGTCACGCTGGACCACGATTTTGGCCAGGTGCTGCGATTTCCGCCGGCGAAGAGCGCTGGCGTGGCGATCCTCGAGCTAGGTCCGCGCGTCACCACCGAGGCGCTTCTCGATCGGCTGCGCAGTTTGCTGGCGATCTTGGAGACCCGTCCGCTTGCTGGCGCTTTGTGGATCATCGAACCCGGCCGGATACGCATACATCTCGGCCACGACGAAGACTGAATCCGTATCGAATGCGTCGCTGGTGCTGCATGTCAGGCCATGTACCCCGAAAGGCTTCAGCTCCTATTGCAGCTTAGCCCCGGCATAGGCCTGCCGCGCGCAACGCCGGGCCAGCGCCGGCCGCATGCGCATTGGCGATCTCCGTCGCCGACGGCAGCGGCGTTGCGTGATCGGCCATCCAGGCCAGCAAATCCTCGGCGACGCCGCGGCCGGCAAGGTCGCGGGTGATCATGTGATGGCCCTCGGGATAGAAGGCCACGCGCCAGTCGCCCGCGGGCGCATCCGGGAGAGTCCGGATCACGCTGCAGACGGCGCGCCTGGGGATGATCTGGTCGCGGCCGCCATAGATGATGAGCGCCGGGCCCTGGAGATGCGGGGCCGCCGCCTGCGCTTGCCCCATGAGCTCGACCAGGCCGTAGACGGCATCGGCGCGGGTCCTGCGGATGACCAAGGAATCGCCGGAGTAGCGCCGGAGCATGGTGATGTTGTCCGAGGGCTGAATGCCGAGCTCGGCATAGAGCAGGAACCAGGGAAGCGTGTTGGCCATGAGCCAGGCCGCCCCGATCGGCACCGCACCCAAGGCGGGCCCGCCCCAGACCGCAGGCGCGATCAGCACGATGCCGTCGGGCTTGGTCATGGCAGCGGCGTTCGGGGGGTCGATCGAGGCTTGAGCCAGGTCCGCCAGCACCACGGCTCCGCTCATGCTCTCGCCGATGAGAGTGAGCGGCAGCTCGGGATGGCGCTGGCGCACCAGGCGCAAGGCCGCGTTGAGGTCGGCGATCAGCGCCTCGCTGCCGGGCCACAGCCCGTGCCCCGGCGCCGCGCCGAAGCCTCGCTGGTCATAGGCATAGACGGTGACGCCGCGCTCGGACATCTCGCCCGCGAGCTCGGCGAAGGCGCGGCGATAATCGTTCATGCCATGCAGCGCCAGCGCCACCGCCCAGCTCTTGCCGGCCGGGCGCCAGACGTCCATGGGCAGCGCGAGGCCGTCCTCGGTGAGGAAATGGTCGCTCGCCAGTGCCGCCGCCGCAGCCCCCGGTCCCGGCTCCGTCCGCTGCGGCGCGCAAGCCGCGAGCGCGACGAGCGCTCCAGCTCCGAGAAGATTCACCACGGAGGCACGGAGTGCACGGAGAAGCGGAAGATATCGCGCGCGCAGCGCGCAAGTTTCCCTTCCTTTTTTGCTCTTCTCCGTGTTCTCCGTGCCTCCGTGGTGCATCTCTTCTTCTTAAACTTAAGCGTTCGGGCGGGTGCCGCGGGTGAGCTGCAGGAACACGTCTTCGAGGTCCGACTCCTCGGTCGAGAGATCGAGGATGGCGAGCCCGGCCGTGCGTGCGGCATCGAGGATTTGGCCGACCGCGGCCTCGCTCGGCTTGTAGTGGAGGACGAGGCGCCTGGGGCCGGTGAGCGCCGCACCGAGACGGGCCAAGGTCGCCGGCACCGCCGCCAAGTCCTCGGCCAAGGTCAAGGTGAGCGTCTTCGAATCGAGCCGGCGGAGCAGCGTCGCCGTCGGCTCGTTGGCGATGAGCCGGCCGTGATCGATGATGGCGATGCGCTCGCAGAGCTGCTCCGCCTCCTCGAGATAGTGCGTGGTGAGGAGAATGGTGACACCCTCGCGGTGCAGTCTCCGCACATAGTCCCAGAGCTGCTGCCTCAGCTCCACATCGACCCCGGCGGTGGGCTCGTCCAAGACCAGGATCGGCGGCGAATGCACCAGCGCCTTTGCCACCAAGAGCCGGCGGCGCATGCCGCCCGACAGCGTGCGGGCATAGACACCCGCCTGCTGGGTCAGGCCGACCGCTGCCAGGATCTCATCGGTGCGCCGCTCGGCCTTGGGCACGCCATAGAGCCCGGCCTGCAGCTCGAGCTGCTCGCGCGGGCTGAAGAAGGCATCCAAGGTCAGCTCCTGGGGCACCACGCCGATGGCGGCGCGCGAGCGGCGTGGATCCCGGTCGATGTCGATCCCCCAGACGCTGACCTCGCCCGCGGTCTTCAAGACCAGACCCGCCAGGATGTTGATCAGGGTCGACTTGCCGGCCCCGTTCGGCCCCAGGAGGCCAAACAGGCTGCCCCGGGGGATGGCGAGGTCGACACCATCGAGCGCCACCTTGCCGGTGCCCGTCTTGCCGCCGCGGTAGCGCTTGGTGAGGCCCCCGACCCGGACCGCATGATCGGGCGGTGCGGTTCGGGGGGTCGATGGGTGCGGGTGGCCGGTGTCGAGCGGCATCAGACCTCGGGGCTAGGGAACCGCCCCGGCAGCTTGTCACCGGCCGCGGCCGATCCTCGAAGCCAGCTTCGGGGAGGTTGGTGTTGGGCGCGGCGTTGAGTATCATCCCGCGGTTCGCCGGGTCAAATCCCGGCGCAAGGTTTCGCGGGAGCGCATGGGGTATGGGAATGCCGGCAGCCGAGGTCATCCTGGTTGAAGAGCGGGTGTTTTCCTGCGACGGCGGCGACGGCCCCTTGGGCCACCCCCGGGTCTTCCTCAACCTCGGCGACAAGGGCGAGATCGATTGCCCCTATTGCGGCCGCCGCTATGCCCTGAAGGCCGGCGCCGCCGCCCACGCCGGGGCGCATTAGACCCAGCAAGCCTCCTGTCCCGCTGTCCCAGTCCCGGGCACGCGCAGGGTGGGACAAGCTTGGAGCGCACCCCTAAAGCGAGACACGGGGGGTGTCTCACGGTCCCAGCGCCGGGCGCGCCGGCAACGGGACGCACTGACGCCGGCGCCGGCGCTTCTTTCCCTCTTATTTCGTTTATTTCGTCACCCCCGGGGAGGTTCAAGGAGGGGGTGATCCTCACCCCCTCCTAAATCCCACCCCCCACTTGATCCGGGGGTCCACTCTGCGCGCGTACGATGGACCCGCGGGTCAAGCCCGCGGGTGACGGAATAGAGAGGCTGAGGGGGTGTCGGTCGTCGCAGGCTCGCTATATCCTCCCGGCATGACCACCCACTCCAAGACGAAGACGCCCGCCGCGGCCTCCGCCGCCACGGCGCCCATCGAGCGCCTCTATCTTGTCGACGGGTCGGGTTACATTTTCCGCGCCTTCCATGCGCTGCCGCCCCTGACCCGCGCCGACGGGACCCACGTGAACGCCGTCTACGGCTTCACCCAGATGCTGATGCGCCTAATTCAGGACATGCGTGCCGATCACTTGGCCGTCATCTTCGATGCCGGGCGCAGGACCTTCCGCAACGACATCTATGCCGAGTACAAGGCGCATCGCCCGGAGCCGCCGCCGGAGCTGATCCCGCAATTCGCCCTGGTGCGCGAGGCGACGCGCGCCTTGAACGTGCCGGCGATCGAGCAGCCCGGCTACGAGGCCGACGATCTCATTGCCACATATGCCGCCGAGGCGGCCAAGCGCGGCGCCAAGGTCACCATCGTCTCCTCGGACAAGGATCTGATGCAGCTCATCGCCGAGGGCATCGAGATGCTGGATCCGATCAAGAACAAGCGGATCGGGCCCGAGGAGGTAAAGGAGAAGTTCGGCGTCGGCCCGGACAAGGTCGTGGACGTGCAGGCGCTGGCCGGCGATTCCACCGACAACGTGCCGGGCGTGCCCGGTATCGGCGTCAAGACGGCGGCGCAGCTCATCATCGAATATGGCTCGCTGGAGACGCTCTTGGAGCGTGCCGGCGAGATCAAGCAGCCGAAGCGGCGCGAAGCATTGCAGCAGAACCGCGAGAAGGCATTGATGTCGCGCCGGCTGGTGGAGCTCGACCGCAAGGTGCCGGTCGAGCACGACCTCAATGAGTTCGCGGTCAAGCCGCCGGATCACGCGACACTCATGGCCTTCTTCCAGGCGCAGGAGTTCAAGCGGCTGATCCAGCGCCTGGAGGCCGAGCACCTGGATGGCGGCGGCGCCGCGGCGGTGGCGGCTTTGGGCGAGGGGACGCAAGGCGAGCCGGCACCGGCCGCCTCGGGCGAGCAGAAACCGGCAGAGCGCAAGTACGAGCTGGTTCAGGATGTGGCGCGTCTGCAGGCGTGGATCCAGCGCGCCTTCGCTCAGGGCGTGGTCGCCGTCGACACCGAGACGACGGGGTTGGATGCAACCCAGGCCGAGCTGGTCGGCGTGTCGATGGCGCTTGGCGCCGGCGATGCCTGCTACATCCCCCTCCAGCACAAGCAGAAGGGTGCGGGCGGGCTCGATCTGGGCGACCAGGGTCAGGCCCCGAAGCAGATCGCCCTGGAACAGGCGATCAAACGGCTGAAGCCGCTCCTGGAAGACCCGGGCGTCCTCAAGATCGGGCACAACATCAAATACGACGCCATGGTGCTCCATCGCTACGGCATCGATCTCTCTCCCCATGACGACACCATGCTGATCTCCTTCGTGCTCGAAGCGGGCCTGCATGGCCACGGCATGGATGAGCTCTCGGAGCTGCATCTCGGCCACAAGACCATCACCTACGAAGAGGTGACCGGCACCGGCAAGGCCCAGATCGGCTTTGCCGAAGTGCCCCTGGAGCGCGCCCTCGACTACGCCGCCGAAGATGCCGATGTGACCTGGCGTCTGCATCAGAGCCTGAAGCCGAGGCTCATCGCCGAGCATCTGTTGACCCTCTATGAGACCATCGAGCGCCCGCTGGTGCCGATCCTGGCCGAGATGGAAGCGGCCGGGGTCAAGGTCGATCTCGACAGCCTGCGCCTCTTGTCGCGGGAATTCGGGGCCAAGATGGCGACCATCGAAGCCGAGGCCTATCGGCTGGCGGGCCGCGAGTTCAATGTCGGCTCGCCCAAGCAGCTGGGCGAGATCCTGTTCGACGAGCTGAAGCTCACCGGCGGCAAGAAGGGCAAGACCGGCGCCTACTCGACGCATTCCGACGTGCTGGAGCAGCTCGCCGACGACCACCCCTTGCCGGCGAAGATCCTGGAGTGGCGGCAGATCGCCAAGCTGAAATCCACCTATGCCGACGCGCTGGTCGAAGAGCTGAACCCGCAGACCGGGCGCATCCACACCTCGTTTGCCATGGCCGGGGCGGCGACCGGAAGGCTCTCCTCCACCGATCCCAATCTGCAGAACATTCCGGTGCGCAGCGAAGAGGGCCGCCGCATCCGCCGGGCCTTTGTGGCCGAGCCCGGGCACAAGCTGCTCTCGGTCGACTACTCGCAGATCGAATTGCGCTTGGTCGCCGAGATCGCCGGCGTCGATCAGCTGAAGAAGGCCTTCCGCGACAATCTCGACATCCATGCGCTGACCGCCTCGGAAGTCTTCGGCGTGCCGCTGGCCAAGATGGACCCGGTGACCAGGCGCAAAGCCAAGGCGATCAACTTCGGCATCATCTACGGCATCTCCGCCTTCGGGCTTGCCCGCCAGATCGGCGTCGAGCAGAAGGAAGCGGCCGACTACATCAAGAAATACTTCGAGCGCTACCCCGGCATCCGCCAATACATGGAGAAGATGCGCGAGACCGCGCGGCAAACGGGCTACGTCACCACCCTCTTCGGCCGCCGCTGCCATCTCCGCGGCATCAACGACAAGAACCCGGCGATGCGCGGCTTCGCCGAGCGCCAAGCGATCAATGCGCCCATCCAGGGAACGGCTGCCGACATCATCAAGCGGGCGATGATCCGCGTGCCCGGCCGGCTCGCGCGTCAGAGCCTGAAGGCCCGCATGCTGCTCCAGGTGCATGACGAGCTGTTGTTCGAGGTGCCCGACGCCGAGGTGGAAGCGACCTCGGCCGTCGTCCGCGCGGTGATGGAGGGGGCGACCCAGCCCGCACTCACCCTCTCGGTGCCGCTGGTCGCCGATGTCGGCGTCGCCGACAACTGGGCCGCCGCGCATTAGAGAATAGGAATTTTCACCACAGAGACACGGAGGACACGGAGTCGGAATTCGATTTTATGCGCGCTTCGCGCGCCAGATCCCTCTCTTCTCCGTGCTCTACTGTCTCCGTGGTGAATTCTCGTCCTTGCGATCTCGGTAATAGTCGGGTGCGCGCCGCGAATTAACGGCGTCGACTCCGTTGCTCCGTTCCCTAGGAACAATGCGCGTTAGAGTCTGATCCGATGGCGTGGATCCCCCTCACCCAGCTTCGGCTAGGCTCGGCTTCGCCTCGCCAAGTCTTCGCAACCCTCTCCCCCATTGGGGGAGAGGGTAAGGTGAGGGGGTGATCCTCATCGGATCAGACACTAGCGGGCGCGGGCGGCTTTCACCAGGCGCACGAGGGTGGCGCGCGCCGTCTCGGGGTCGCTGATCGGCTCGTCGAATTGCAAGCGTGCGACCTCGCCCTCGCGCCTCAAATCGCATCCTTCCCGATCGATGCCGGTCATGCGCCAGCCGGTGCCGGCGCGCGCCAGCAGGCGCTCCGCGTAGAGATCGAGGGCATCGGCGTGGTCCGCATTCATATGCCGGACGATTTCGCTCTCGTGCGCCAGCAATGCCGGTGCGGCCTGGCTCAGAACCTTGGACCCTTCCACCCACCGGATGCGGCCGAAGCCGGCCACCAGATGCACCCGCTCCACGCACATGGCATAGACGTTGAAGTCATGGAACGCTTCATAGGCGCAGGCATCGGGATGGCGGGAAAGAAAGCGCTGGCGATGGCGCGGCTCGGCGGATTTCGCGATCGTGCCGATGAGCGTCGCGCGCGCGCCGGCGAGCGGCTCGGCCAGGCCCTGGGTCGCATCGACCAGCAGCGATGCCTGGGGCTCGGCCAGCAGATTCTTGGTGTGCTCGGCCAGATCGGAGATCATGAGGAGCGGGCTGGCGTCGTGGTCGACGGCCAGCAGCACCAGCGAGACATAGGGTCTGGCCTTGCCTTTGAGCGTGGTGGCAAGCGCGCCCCGATCGGCGGCGCGCAGCAGACCGCGCGCGGTCACGGCCATGGAAAGGGCGTCGCTGCCGGCGGATGGCATCCGGCGACCTACGGTTCAGTCCCCGGGTTGCGGGGCCAAGCGGACGAAGAAATGCGCGGCGAGCCCACCCAGCACCAGCCAGAACACCAGCGCGGTCGCCAGCGAGGCGATGGCGAATTCCAGGGCGAGGCCGGGCGGGATCAAGGCCGTGCCCTGGGCGGTGGGCGCCCCCACCACATGGGGAACGGCCAGGAGGAGGAGCCCGGCCAGCTTGTGCGGCCAGCGCGGAGCGAACACGGCAACGGCAAGGCCGAGGACGGTGCCGGCAACGGTGCCCAGCCACCAGAGCTGGCGGAGCACCAGATCGCTCTCAGCCGCACCCGGCGGGGCGGGGGGCAACCCCAAGCCCGGCGCCAGCGCGAAGGCGGCAAATCCGCCCAGACCCCACAGCAAGCCCCGGCGCCAATCGAGCCGCCGGCCGGCAAGCGCGAAGGCGGCCACCAGCAAGAGGGCGAAGCCGATGCCGCTGATGGTGTTGGCGAGGACCGTATAGGCGATGCGCTCGACGCCGTCGGCCGGCTCCCAGACGTCGCCTTCAGAGGCGGCAGCGGCGCCGTGCGAATCGATCACGCCGGCCGGTCCGTGGCCGCCGATCATTTGGCCGGAAGGGGCTTGGGCGCCGGCGGCCTCCTCATAGGTCTCGGCAAGCTGGATCAGCGGGATCACCCGGGCCCGCTGGGCGAGCGAGACGACCAGCCCCGCGATGGTGCCGGCGATGAGGGCGGTCAGCAGAATGCGACGAAACATGGGGCGGGGCGCCCGATCTCTGGCAAGGGCTCAATGGCAGGGGAAGGCGAAGGCGTGCCGGGCGTCGTGGGCGGCGTTGTGCAAGAGCGAGGGGTAGGCGAAGCCGGTGCCGTACAGCAAAAACAGCCCAAGCACCGCCGCCGACAGCACGGCGGCAAGCGAACGCTTGACGGTGGCAACCGGGCGGGGCTGGAGGGCGAGGGAGAGGGCGCGATCTTGGGCCATGGCAGGGTAATCCCGATATTTTGCTAAAGTGAGACGGGCGACCGGCAAGCAGGCATTCCGGAGCGGCCCCATGCTAACCTGCGGCTTGGGAGTGCGTCCACCTGTGCCTACATTGGAGTGAATTCAATGGGGCTGCCGCAATCTCGCCCATAATTGATGGCTAGTCTCGAACGCCGCGTCACCAGCGAGGAAGGTCTCTCCGTGCGCAACACCATCGCGCTCGTCGACGACGATCAGAATATCCTGACTTCGGTCTCCATGGCGCTCGAGGCCGAGGGCTTCGAGGTCAGAACCTACACGGACGGCGATTCGGCCCTGAAGGCGATCACCCATCGGCCGGTGGACCTGGCGGTCCTCGACATCAAGATGCCGCGCATGGACGGCATGGAGCTGTTGTCGCGCCTGCGCAAGAACTCGGCGCTCCCGGTCATCTTCCTCACCTCCAAGGACGAGGAGGTGGACGAGGTCCTGGGCCTGCGCATGGGTGCCGACGACTACATCCGCAAGCCCTTCTCCCTCAGGCTCCTGATCGAGCGCATCCGCGCCTTGCTCCGGCGCCAGGAGCAGGTCAAAGGCCAGGGCGAGGGCGCCAGCGATGCGATCCTCGCCCGGGGCCCGCTGATCCTCGACCAGCAGCGCCATCAATGCAGCTGGAATGGCCAGCCGGTGGCGCTCACGGTCACCGAGTTCCTGATCCTGAAGGCGCTCGCTCTCCGCCCCGGCCACGTCAAGAGCCGCGACCAGCTGATGGATGCCGCCTATGGCGAATCCATCTATGTCGACGACCGCACCATCGACAGCCACATCAAGCGGCTGCGCAAGAAGTTCAAGGCGGTCGACAATGGCTTCCAGCAGGTCGAGACGCTCTACGGCGTCGGCTACCGCTTCCGGGAAGTTTAGAGCGCGTGTTCCGATGATGGCATCACCCCCTCACCCTGCCCTCTCCCCCAGCGGGGGAGAGGGTTGCGAAGGGTTGGCGTGGCGCCAGCCACGCCTTACCCGGTCGGGACGGTTGGGGACGGATCCTCCCGTCCCCAACGCCCGCGCCGGAAGGATCCGGCGCGGACGTCCCCGACGGGTGAGGGGGATTCCGCGTCATCGGAATTCGCTCTAGCCGGCACGGCTGACCGCCATGTCCGTCGATGCTGCAGCCCGCTTGGCGCCGAGCGCCCAAGGTGCCCAACCGGAGGCGGCATCCGCACCAGAAGCGGCCGTCCGCAAGCTGCCGGCGCGCCGCCGCCGCCGCCGCTTCTCGCCGATTCTGCTGCGGGTGCTCGTCGTCAATCTGCTGCCGGTGCTGCTGCTGGCCGGCGGCGTGCTCTATCTCGACCGCTATCAGCAGAGCCTGATCGAGAGCGAGCTCGACTCGCTGGCGGTGCAGGCCGACCTCATCGCCTCCGCCATCGGCGAGAGCGCGGTTACGACCGAGCCGGAGGAGGTGCAGCACCTGGCGACCGACACCGCGCGCCAGCTGGTCCGCCGGCTGGTGGCGAACTCGCCCAGCCGGGCCAGGCTCTATGGACCGACGGGCGAGCTCGTCGCCGACAGCCGCCTGCTGGTGACCCAAGGCGGACTGGTGCAGATCGAAGTGCTGGCGCCCCTGACGCCGAGCGACCCGGTCCGCGTCTTCCTCGACCGCACCTACAATTGGATGTTCGACTGGCTGCCTCGGCGCGGCGAGCTCACGCTCTACACCGAGGCGCCGCTGCAGCGGGCCGAGCACTACGAGGAGGCGCGCTCGGCCTTGCGCGGCCAGCCCAGGCAGATGGTGCGGCTCTCCGCCTCGGGCGAGCTGGTGCTGAGCGCGGCGGTGCCGGTGCAGCGCTACCGCGAGATCCTGGGCGTGCTCATGCTCTCGATCGAGACCGGCTGGATCGACGATGCCGTCCGCTCGGTCCGCTTCGACATCCTCCGGGTATTCGGCGTGGCGCTCGCGGTCACCATCCTCCTGTCGTTCTACATGGCGGGCACCATCGCCCGGCCGATCCGCCTCCTGGCGCTGGCGGCCGAGCGGGTCAGAACCGGCCACAGCCGGCAGAACGCCATTCCCGATTTCAGCCACCGCGGCGACGAGATCGGCGATCTCTCCGCCTCGCTGAAGGCGATGACCGAAGCCTTGTGGGCGCGGCTCGATGCGATCGAGCGGTTCGCTGCCGACGTGGCGCATGAGCTGAAGAACCCGCTGACCTCGGTTAGGAGCGCCATCGAGACCGCCGTCCGGCTCAAGGATCCCGAGCAGCAACGTAAATTAATGGCGCTGGTGCTCGAGGACGTGCAGCGCCTCGATCGGCTCATCAGCGACATCAGCCAGGCCTCGCGGCTCGACAGCGAGCTGTTGCGCGCCGAGTTCGAGGAGGTCGAAATCGGGCGGATCCTGGCAGCACTGGTCGACGTGCATGGCGCGACCAGGGCGCCCGACGCCCCACGTCTGGTCCTCGAAGAAGGAGCCGGCGCGGATCTTGCCGTGCGTGGCATCGAACGGCGCCTGGTGCAGGTCTTCCGCAACCTCATCGTCAACGCCCTCTCCTTCAGCCCGCCGGAAAGAACGGTCACGCTCGCCGCGTCTGGCAATGCGGAGGAGGTGATGGTGACGGTTGAGGACGCTGGGCCCGGCATTCCCGAGGGCAAGCTCGACAGCATCTTCGAGCGCTTCTACAGCGAGCGGCCGAAGGGCGAGAAATTCGGTATCCATTCCGGGCTCGGGCTCAGCATCTCCAAGCAGATCGTCGAGGCCCATGGCGGCGGCATCCAGGCCCAGAACCGGCGTGACGCCGAGGGCCGCATCAGCGGAGCCAGGTTCGTGGTCCGCCTGCCCCGGCGCTGATGGCCGATCTCTTCGTGCATGCGACATCGGTGGCGATCGGCGGCCGGGCCGTGCTGCTGACCGGGGCTCCCGGCGCCGGCAAGTCCGATCTGGCCCTCCGGCTGATCGACCGGGGGGCAAGCCTGATCGCCGACGATCAAACCCGATTGGTTAACGTGAACGGCCGGCTCATCGCCCGGGCGCCGCCCGAGATAAGGGGCCTGATCGAGGTCAGGGGCCTAGGGATTGTGGCGGTTCGCACCACGGACGAGGCGCCGGTGGCGCTTGCCGTCGATCTCGTCCGCCCGGAGCTCTTGGAGCGGCTGCCGGAGCCGGAATGGGTGGATTTCCTGGGGGTTCGGGTGCGGCGCATCAAGCTCGCGGCCTTCGAGGCTTCGGCAGTGGCGAAGCTCCATCTTGCGGTGCACACAGAGTCGGACAGATAATGCGCCCCCCATGCCACAACCCGTCGCGACCGTTGCCATCGGCCCCCAATCGGCCGAGCCTGCACCTGCACACCAGACCCCCAATCGGCGGGTGGTGCTGGTCACCGGGCTGTCCGGGGCGGGCCGCAGCTCCTGCCTGAAGGCGCTCGAGGACATCGGCTACGAGGCGGTCGACAACCTGCCGCTGGCCCTCCTGCCGACCTTGCTCGCCGGCGCCGGCGATCCCGACCAGGCGCGACGGCCGATCGCGATCGGCGTCGACATCCGCACCCGCGACTTTGCCGTCGAGCCCTTCATCGCCGAGCTCGGTCGGCTGAAGCAGCTCCCCGACTGCGAGGTGCAGCTGTTGTTCCTTGATTGCGATGCCGACGTGCTGGCGCGGCGCTTCACCGAGACCAGGCGCCGCCATCCCTTCGCCCTCGACCGGCCGCTCGCCGACGGCATCCAGCTGGAGCGCCAGCTGGTCTCGCCCTTGCGCCTGCAGGCCGATCTGGTGCTCGATACCACCCAGCTCGGCCCCGCCGATCTCAGGCGCATCCTGTGGAGCGCCTTCGTCCTCGACCAGAAGAGCGGCGTGGCGGTCGCGGTCACCTCCTTCTCCTACCGGCTGGGCCTGCCCCGGGAGGCCGACCTCGTCTTCGATGTGCGCTTTCTCGACAACCCGCACTACGAGCCCAATCTCAGGCCGCTCGACGGCCGCGATCAGCTTGTGGCCGCCCATGTCGCGGCCGATCCCGACTACAAGCCGTTCTTCGCCTCCCTCACGCGGATGCTGGAGCCCCTGCTGCCGCGCTTCTATGCCGAGGGCAAGAGCTACCTCACCATCGCCGTCGGCTGCACCGGCGGACGGCACCGCTCCGTGTTCGTAGCCGAAGAGCTCGCTGCCTGGCTCAAGGACAAGGGCCAGCTGGTGAGCCTCTTTCACCGCGACGTGGATCGCGGCTCGGCTTAACGCCACCCATATCATCAATAGGCTTTGAGGACTTCGATGAGGAAATTCGTCCGATGATCGGCTTGGTCTTGGTCACCCACGGCCGTCTGGCTGCGGAGCTGATCGCGACCTTGGAGCACATTGTCGGTCCGCAGACCTGCGTGACCGCCGTGTGCATCGGTCCCGAAGACGACATGGAAGAGCGACGGCGGGAGATCCTGGACCGGGTCGCCGAAGTCGATTCCGGCGAGGGCGTGGTGCTGCTGACCGACATGTTCGGCGGCACGCCCTCCAATCTGGCGATCTCGATCATGGACAAGGCCAAGGTCGAGGTGATCGCCGGCGTCAATCTGCCGATGCTGATCAAGCTCGCCAAGGTGCGTGCCAATGAATCGCTGGAGCAAGCCGTCGCCAGCGCCCAGGAGGCGGGACGCAAATACATCAACGTCGCCTCGCGGCTGCTCAACGGAGAGAAGAAGGCGTGACCGAGAGGTCGTTGCCGGAGGCCTTCGTTCAGCGTTTCGAGCGCAGCGTCACCATCGTCAACCAGCGCGGCCTCCATGCGCGCGCGGCCGCGCGCTTCGTCAAGCTCGCCGAGGGCTTCGTGGCCGAGATCACCGTGTCCAAGAACGGCAGCACCGTTTCCGGCCGCTCGATCATGGGCCTCATGATGCTGGCGGCCGGGCCCGGCTGCTGCATCGATATCCGGGCCGAGGGTGCGGATGCGGAAGTAGCGGTCGCGGCGCTGGCCCGTCTCGTCGAGAGCAAGTTCGATGAAAGCTGAGGGGCGCTCCGGCGAGCGGCAGTTCGAGGGCGTCGGCGTCGCGCCGGGCATCGCCATCGGGCTGGCGCACCGCATCGAGTCGGGCGAGCTGCCGGTTCCGGAATACACCATCGAGCCCGATCAGGTCGGCGCCGAGAAGGAGCGCTTCGCCGACGCGGTCGCCCGCGCGCAAAAGCAGCTGCGCAAGCTCAAGACCAAATGCGCCGGCATCCCGGGTGCCGCCGGAGAGGAGCTGGGCTACCTCTTGGATGCGCATCTGCAGATGCTGACCGGATCGCGCCTGGTGCGCGGCGTGGTCGAGCGCATCGAAGGCGATCGGCAGAATGCCGAGGCGGCGGTGCGCGCGGTGATCGCCGACATCGCCAAGGGCTTCGCGCGCATGAGCGATGCGTATCTGACCGCCCGCATCGAGGACATCCGCGAGGCCGGCAACCGTCTCATCCGGCAGCTGACGAAGACCCCCTACAAAGCCTTGCACGGCCTGCCTCCCGGCGCGGTGATCCTGGCCGAGGAGCTGACGCCCGCCGATACGGCCCTCCTGGACCCGAGCAGCGTCGCCGGCTTCGCCACCGTGCTGGGCGGTGCCGAAAGCCACACCGCCATCATGGCGCGCTCCTTGGGGCTGCCGGCCGTTCTGGGTTCCGCCGATCTCTTGACCAGCGTGCGCGGCGGCGAGACCGTGGTGGTCGACGGCAATGCCGGCCGCGTCGTCGTCGATCCCGCACCGAAAACGCTGGCCCAATACCGACGGCTCCGGGCGGCCTGGCTGCGCGAGCAGGCAACGCTCGCCGGTTTCGCCGACCTGCCCGCCGTCACCCGCGACGGCCATGTGGTGGTGCTGCAGGCCAATCTCGAGCTGCCGCGGGAGGTGAAGGGGGTGATCGCGTCCGGCGCCGGCGGCATCGGCCTCCTGCGCACCGAGTTCCTGTACATGAACCGGGACGATCTCCCCGGCGAGGACGAGCAATACGCCATCCTCCGCGGCATCGTCGAGGCGATGGGCGAGCGCCCGGTGACGATCCGCACGCTTGATGTCGGCGGCGAGAAGCTCGCCTATTCCCTCGGGCCCCATATCGGGCAGAGCACCAATCCCGCGCTCGGCTTGCGCGCCATCCGCTTGAGCCTGATCGAGCCCAAGCTCCTGGAGGCGCAGCTGGGGGCGATCCTCCGCGCCGGCGCCCACGGCAAAGTCAGGGTGCTGCTGCCGATGATCTCGACCGTCTCCGAAGTGAGGCGCGTGCGCGAGATCATGGAGCAGGTGATCCGGCGGCTGAAGCGGCGAGCCGTCAGGATCGCCGATCCGCTGCCGCCGCTCGGCGTCATGATCGAGGTTCCAGGGGCCGCCTTGTCGGCCGATGCCTTGGCGCTGGCGGCGGACTTCTTCGCCATCGGCACCAACGACTTGACCATGTACACTCTGGCCATCGACCGCGCCGACGACCAGGTCGCCCATCTCTATAATCCGCTGCATCCAGCCGTGCTCCGCCTGGTGCAGTTCGCGGTCGAGGCCGCACTCCGCGCGCATATACCCGTCAGCGTCTGCGGCGAGGTGGCGGGCGATCCGCGCTACACCGCGCTGCTCTTGGGCTTGGGCGTGCGCGAGCTGTCGATGGCTCCCACCAGCCTGAGCCGGGTGAAGCGCCGGGTGCGCCACCTGGAGCTGGTGGCGGCCACGCAACGCGCGCGTGCCATCATGGAGCAATGGGACGAAGCGCGCATCTCCGAGCTCCTGGACGAATTCAACACCGGTGAACATTAGAGGAGTGATCTTGGGGCCTTACCCCTTGCCGCTCCCCCGTCTGCTTGCTACAAGCCCGCGCGCCTCAACGCCTTGCCGATTCGCTCGCCCCGGGGAGGGTCGGGGATGGGGTGATCCTCACCCCCTCCCAAAGTCCACCCCCCTACCCATTTAGGTCGAGGAGATCCTCCATGTCCGTCGCCGCCAAAGCCGCCGCCGCCGACTACAAGGTGAAGGACCTGGGATTGGCGGATTGGGGCCGCCGCGAGATCCGGATCGCGGAGACGGAGATGCCGGGCCTGATGGCGACCCGGGCCGAGTACGGCAAGGAGCAGCCCTTGAAGGGGGCCAGGATCGCCGGCTGCCTGCACATGACCATCCAGACCGCGGTGCTGATCGAGACCTTGGTGGCGCTGGGGGCGGAGGTGCGCTGGTCGTCGTGCAACATCTTCTCCACGCAAGACCATGCCGCTTCCGCGATCGCCGCGGACGATCTTCGGGCCGGCGGGCTGGCGCCCGAACATGATCCTGGACGATGGCGGGGATCTGACCCAGGTGATGCACGAGAAGCATCCTGAGCTGTTGAAGGAGGTGCGCGGCATCTCGGAGGAGACGACGACGGGGGTCAGGCGGCTCTACGAGATGGCGAAGGCGGGGAAGCTCTTGGTGCCGGCGATCAACGTGAATGATTCGGTGACGAAGTCGAAGTTCGACAATCTCTACGGCTGCCGGGAGAGTTTGGTGGACGGGATCCGGCGGGCGACCGACGTGATGCTGTCGGGGAAGGTGGCCGTGGTGTGCGGGTTCGGCGACGTGGGCAAGGGCTCGGCGGCGAGCTTGCGGAACGCCGGGGCGCGGGTGATGGTGACCGAGGTGGATCCGATCTGCGCCTTGCAGGCGGCGATGGAAGGCTACCAGGTCACGACCATGGAGGATGCGGCGTCGGTGGCCGACGTGTTCGTGACGGCGACGGGCAATGTGGATGTGATCCGGCTGGAGCACATGCGGGTGATGAAGGACCGGGCGATCGTGTGCAACATCGGGCACTTCGACAGTGAGATCCAGATCGCGAGTTTGCGGAACTACAAGTGGGAAGAGGTTAAGCCGCAGGTGGACGAGGTGGTGTTCCCGGACGGCAAGCGGCTGATCGTGCTGGCGAAGGGGCGGCTGGTGAATCTCGGCTGCGGCACCGGGCATCCGAGCTTCGTGATGAGCGCGTCCTTTACCAACCAGGTGATCGCGCAGATCGAGCTGTGGCGGCACCACGCGACGTATCAGCGACAAGTCTACGTGCTGCCGAAGCATCTGGACGAGAAGGTGGCCTCCCTGCACCTGGCCAAGCTCGGCGCCAAGCTGACCCGGCTCTCGGCTGAGCAGGCGGCCTATATCGGCGTCGCCGGCACCGGCCCCTTCAAGCCCGATACCTACCGGTACTAGCAAAGGCCGGACGCGGGCGCCCGGGTGCCGATCGACGGTTCCCTTGCGGTCTTGATCGCCGCTCTGCTCGCGGCCCTCTTCCTACTCTGTGTTTGGCTCGCGTGGCGGCTCGCCGCTCTTAAGCGCGATGCGCGCCGGCGCGTGAACCAGGTGCGGCTCAGCCAGGATGTCATCGCCGCCGCCCCGGGCGGGGCCTGCCTCTGGCATGGCAGCGAGCGGCGCTTCGAGATGACCGCCACACTCCGCGATCTCCTGGGCTTGGCCCCGGACGCGGGCTGGCCTCGGCTGCTGGCGTCCTTCGTCGAGGCCGACCGCGCCAGCCTCGAGCAATCCGTCGGCGCGCTCGCGGCCGAGGGCGCCGGCTTTACTCTCATCCTTGCCTGCGAAGACGGCCGCGGCCTCGCCGTCACCGGCATCAGGCCTAGGGATGCCGGCATGGGGGCGCCGGATATCCTCTGGTTCACCGATGCGAGCGCGTCCGTCGCGCTGGAGGCCGCGCGCACCCGGCTCGAGCGCGAGCGCGACGGCGCCCGGGCGCTCCTCGATCTCCTCCCCTGGCCGATCTGGCGTCGCGGCCGCGACGTGGTGCTCGCCTGGGTCAATCGCGCCTATGCCGACACCCTGGGCGTTTCGCGCGAGACCGTGCTGAGCCAGTCGAGCGCGCTGGTCAGCGCTGCAGCCGAGGCGCGGGCCCTGGCGGAGCGGGCGCAACGCACCGGCCGGGCGCAGAGCGAGAGCCATTCGGTCGTGGTCCGCGGGCAGCGGCGGCTCCTCGACGTGACCGAGCAGCCGATGGCGGGCGGCGAGCTCGCCGGCTACGCCGAGGACGTGACCGTGGTTGCCGAGACCCAGGACGAGCTGGCCCGCCATGTCGCCGCCCATGGCGAGGTGCTGCAGCGGCTGGCGACCGCGCTTGCGATCTACGGCAAGGACAAGCGGCTGAAATTCTACAACGCCGCCTATGTCAGGCTCTGGCGCCACGATCCGCGCTGGCTCAAGGGCGAGCCCAGCCTGGCCGAGGAGATCGAGGTGCTGCGCGAGCGCCGCCGGCTGCCGGAGTACTCCGACTTCGCCCAGCACAAGCAGCAGCGGCTCAACCTCTTTACCCAGCTGATCGAGCCGGTGGAAGAGCTGATGCACCTGCCGGACGGCACCACGCTGATGATGACGGTGGCGCCGCATCCCTTCGGCGGCCTCGTCTTCACCTATGAGGATGTGACCGACCGGCTGGCGTTGGAGAGCTCCTACAACACCCTCATCGCCGTCCAGCGCGAAACCCTCGACAACCTCAACGAGGCGATCGCCGTGTTCGGCAGCGATGGCCGGCTCAGATTGACCAATCCGGCCTTCGCCCAGCTCTGGAGCCTGCCGCCGCTGTTGGCGCCCGGGACCCATGTGAACGACCTCGCCAGGCGCATGGGCCTGGCGCTCGCGGGTGCCGATCCGGGTGACCTCGCCGCCGACCCCGAGGCCGCGCGCGAGCCCTCGGGTGCGCGCATCGAGCGCCAGGACGGCCGGGTCGTCGACTATGGGCGCGTGCCGCTGCCCGACGGCGCCACGCTCATGATCTATCAGGACGTGACCGACACCACCCGCGTCGAACGCGCGCTGCGCGAGCGCAACGCCGCCCTGGAGACCGCCGATCGCCTGAAGAGCGAGTTCATGGCGAACGTGTCCTACGAGCTGCGCACGCCCTTGAACGCCATCATCGGCTTCTCCGAGCTGTTGACCCATCAGCTTTTTGGGCCCCTGAACGAGCGCCAGCTCGAATACACCCAGGCGATCGTCTCCTCGTCCTCCGCCCTGGTGACACTCATCAACGACATCCTCGATCTGGCGTCGATCGAGGCCGGCTACATGACCCTCGAGCTGAATCCTGTCGAGATTCGTCCGCTGCTGGTGGGCCTGGCCAGCCTGGTGCAGGAGCGCGCCCGCAACCGCGAGCTGGTGGTCGCGGTCGAATGCGGCGACGACATCGGCAGCCTCAGAGCCGACGAGCGGCGCCTGAAGCAGGCCCTGTTCAATCTCTTGTCCAACGCCCTCAAATTCACTCCCTCCGGCGGCCGCGTCACCTTGGCCGCCAGGCGCCAGGGCGCCATGGTGGCGTTGTCGGTCTCCGACACCGGTGTCGGCATTGCGGAATCCGACCGCGAACGGGTATTCGACCGCTTCGAGCGCGGCCAGCAATCCGGCCGCGCCGCCGGCGCCGGACTCGGCCTCTCCCTCGTGCGCAGCCTGATCGAGCTGCATGGCGGCGAGGTGACGCTCGACTCGGCGTTGGGCCAAGGGACCACCATCACCTGCCTGGTGCCGGCCGATGGACCGGCCGATGCCGACGCGGCGGCACCGGCGAGCTCCGGCGCCGCTGCCCCCTGAGGAGCTTCAGGACGACGCCGGGATTCCCTGCGTGGTCGAGTACTCGAAGTGGAAGACCTCGCCCGGGAAGACCAGGGGCCGGATCGCATGGGCGGCGAGCGCTGCCTCGGCGAAGCCGGAGAGGATCAGCTTGAGCTTGCCCGGATATGTCGCAATGTCGCCGATGGCGAAGACGCCGGAAGCATTGGTGCGGCAGGTGGCCGGGTCGACGGTGATGTGGTTGCGCTCGAGGTTGAGGCCCCAGCTCGCGATCGGTCCCAGATTCATCGACAGCCCGAAGAACGGCAGCAGCACGTCGGCTTCCAGCCGCCGCCTTTCGCCGTCGAGGGTGGCCACCACCACGCCGGTCACCTGCCCGTTGGCGCCTTCGACGTCGGCGAGCTGGTACGGCACCACCAGATCGAGCTTGCCCGCATCGCTCAAGGCCTTGAGGCGGGACTCGCTCTCCGGTGCCGCGCGGAACTTCGGTCGCCGATGCACGACCATGACCCGTTCGGCGACCTCCGCCAGGGACAAGGCCCAATCGACCGCCGAATCGCCGCCGCCGGCAATCACGATGCGTTTGCCGCGGAAATCCTCGCGCCGCTTCACCAGATAGAAGACGCTCTTGCCCTCGAACGCCTCGATGCCGGCGAGCGGCGGTCGATTGGGTCCGAAGGCGCCCACACCGGCGGCGATGACGAGTGCCCGCGCGCCGATGCGAAGGCCGGAGGCGGTCTCGAGCTGCCAGCCTTCCGCCATGGCCGTTGCCTTTTGCACCTGCTGGCCCAGGTGATAGGCGGGCTTGAACGGCTGGGCCTGCTCCACCAGGCGGTCGACGAGCTCTGCGGCGTCGATCCGGGGATAGCCCGGAATGTCGAAGATCGGCTTCTCCGGGTACAAGGCTGCGCATTGCCCGCCCGGCACATCCAAGGCGTCGATGACATGCGCCTTCATCTTGAGCATGCCGCATTCGAACACGGCAAAGAGTCCGACGGGCCCGGCCCCGATAATGGCGACATCGGCTTTTTGATCGGTGCTGGGCATCGGGGCTCCGCGAAATGAGGCGCGCTCGAGAATCGCCGCTAACATGACCATGCCGCAGGGAGCCCGCAACCCCGGGCGTGGCCGAGGGCGATTCTCACGCTTTTCCGCGGCGCCGGGGCGACGCCCAGCGTCGATTCCGCCGGTGCGGCGTCCCGGTTGCGGCGGGATGGGGGCGAAGGCTACAAAGCCGCACGCGATCCATGATCCCTCGATGGTAGCCACGGCTGTTTCGGCCTTCGCCCTCACCCTGCCCGACCTGGCAGCCACGATGGCGCTTGCCTTCCGTCTGGCGCCGCTTGCCCGGATGGGCGACGTGATCACGCTCGCGGGCGAGCTCGGCGCCGGCAAGACCAGCTTCGCGCGCGGCTTCATCCGGGCCCGCGGCGGCGAGGACGAGGTGCCGAGCCCCACCTTCACCTTGGTGCAGGAGTATGCCCTGGCGAGCGGCTTGGTCTGCCATTTCGATCTCTACCGGCTGGCGCGGCCGGAGGATGCCTACGAGCTCGGCATCGAGGAGGCGTTCGCCGAAGCCATCAGCCTCATCGAGTGGCCGGATCGGCTCGGGCCCCTCCTGCCGCCGGATCGCCTCGATCTCAGCTTCAGCTTCGGGCGCGAGCCGGACGCGCGGGGCTTGCGCGCCGACGGCGGCCCGAGCTGGCTCGAGCGGTTGGCAAAGGCGGGGTTCCATGGCTGAGACGCGGGAGCGGTCGGCAGCGCTTCAGGCCTTTCTCGAAGCCTCGGGCTGGGGTGCCGCGGAACGGCGGCCGCTTGCCGAGGACGCCTCCTTCCGCCGTTATGAGCGGCTCGAGCGCGCCGGCAGCACGGTGGTGCTCATGGATGCGCCGCCGCCCATGGAAGACGTCAGGCCTTACCTCGCCGTGGCCCGGCGCCTCGACCGGCTCGGCTACAGCGCGCCGGCGATCATCGCCGAGGACACCGAATGCGGCTTTCTGCTGATCGAGGATTTCGGCGATGACACCTACACCAGAGTCCTGGCGGCGGGCAGCGATGAGCGAGCGCTCTATGCGCTCGCCGTCGACCTCTTGATCGACCTCAACCGCCGGCCGGCCGACATTGCCCGTGGGCTTCCCCGCTACGAGGCGACGATCCTGATCGAAGAGGCGCTCCTGCTCATCGATTGGTACATGCCGGCGATTGGGGGTCCGCCACCACCCGCGTCGGTGCGTCAGGCTTATCGCGCTGCTTGGATGACGACGCTGGCCGCACTCCGGCCGATGCCCACCACGCTCGTGCTGCGCGACTATCACGTGGACAATCTGATGGTGCTCGCCGATCGGGGGGGCTTGCGCGCCTGCGGGCTCTTGGATTTCCAAGATGCGGTCGCGGGCCCGATCGGCCATGACTTGGTGTCGCTGCTCGAAGATGCCCGCCGCGACGTGCCCGCTTCGCTGCAGCAGGAGATGTTCGTGCGGTATTTGGCCGGCATGGGCGGCCTCGACCGCGAGGCGTTTGCCGCCGCCTACGCCGTTCAGGGCGCGCAGCGCAACCTGCGCATCGTCGGCGTCTTCGCCCGGCTCTCGGCGCGCGACGGCAAAGGCGCCTATCTCCGTTATTTGCCGCGCCTGTGGCGGCTCATCGCCGGCAATCTCGCCCATCCGGCGCTGGCGCCGGTCGCCCTCTGGTTCCGCGAGCATCTGCCGCCGACGCGGCGCGGCATTCCCTGCGAGCGGGTGCCGGCATGACCGCGGTTGCCACTGCGCTCATCGTCTCGACCGAGCGCCAAGCGCATGCGGGTCCGATCTTCGGCTCCTTGCCCACGGCTCTGGTCACCGTGCAAGGGCGAACCGTGATCGACCGCATTCTGGATCGGCTCGAGGCGTTCGGCGTCGAAAGCGTCGCCGTCGATGCTGGCGCCTCCAAGGAGAGCCTCGCCGCGCATCTCTCGCGACGCACAGAGCCGCGCATCAGCGTGATTGCGGCGGACGCCGAACCGATCTCGGCGGCGCTCGCACATTTGGGCGATGGGCCGT
This sequence comes from Pseudomonadota bacterium, assembly GCA_016195085.1. NCBI lineage: Bacteria > Pseudomonadati > Pseudomonadota > Pseudomonadota bacterium. The sequence continues at coordinate 44,465 of JACQAG010000046.1, forward strand.
TCTTCGTGATCAGCAGCGATGCCTTTTGGTTCGACGGCTATCGCCCGGCCTTGCGCCGCTTGGCCAATGCCTGGAGCGACGAGCGCTTCGATGCGGTGATGCTGCTGCATTTGACGCCCCATGCCGTCGGCTATGCCGGCATGGGCGACTATCTCGTGGATCCCTTGGGCGTGGCCAAGCGCCGGCCCGAGCGCGAGGTCGTGCCCTACGCCCACACCGGCGTGCAGCTGGTGCATCCGCGGCTGTTTTGCGAACCGAGCCAGCACTTCTCCATGCTGCCGCGGATCTTGAGCGCGGCGGAGGAAGCCGGACGGCTGGGCGGCGTGGTCCATGACGGCCTGTGGTTCCAGCTCGCGAGCGCGGCCGATCTCGAGGTTGTCGAGGGCAGGTTCCGCCGCGGCGAGGTCCAGTACGGGCCGGGATGACCCGGACTTCCCCGAAGCTGTTCACCATCCGGCCGGGCTTGCCGTTTCTGGATGCGCTCGCGCAGGGATTGCTCGACCGAGCCGGCGGCGACAGGCTCAAGCTCGCGGCGACGACCGTTCTGCTGCCGACGCGTCGCGCCTGCCGAGGCTTGATCGAGGCGTTTCTGCGCCGTTCGGGCGATCGCGCCATGCTGCTGCCGCGGCTGACACCGATCGGCGATGTGGATTCCGCCGAGCTCGATCTGGCATCGGCGGAGGACACCGGTCTCGGCGCCGCCCTCGACCTGGCGCCGGCGATCTCGGAGACCGAACGTCACCTGCTGCTGACCCGCCTCATCCTCGCCCGCGGCGGCGAGGAGGGAACCGGACCCAGCAGCGCCGATCAGGCGGCTCGCCTGGCGGTCGAGCTCGCCCGATTCTTGGATCAGGTGGAGACCGAAGGGCTCGCCTTCGACGCGCTTGCCGGCCTGGTGCCCGCCAACTATGCCCGCCACTGGCAGATCACGCTGGAATTCCTCGGCATCCTGACACGAGCCTGGCCGAGGATCCTGAAGGAGCGCGGTTGCCTCGATCCGGCCGAGCGTCGGGTTCGTCTCCTCGCCCTCCAAGCCGAGGCCTGGCGGAAGCGGCCGCCGGCGACGGCGGTCGTCGCCGCCGGTTCCACCGGCAGCGTGCCGGCGACCGCGTCCCTGCTCGAGGTGGTGGCCGGATTGCCCGAAGGGGCGGTGATCCTCCCCGGCCTCGACCCCTCGATCGATGCCGCCACCTGGGAGGCGATCACCGCCGAACCCACCCACCCGCAGCACGGTCTCGCGCGCCTGCTGGCCCGCTTCGAGCGGACGCCGGATACGGTCCTGGACTGGCCGGCAAGGGGTATTGCCGGCTCGCCGGCGCCGCGGCTCCGTCTCTTGGCCGAAGCGCTCCGTCCGGCCGCCACCACCGAGGCCTGGCATGACTTGCCCGAAGACGCGGCCGCGGGCACCGCCGGTCTTCGGCGCATCGATTGCCCGGGCCCGCAGGAAGAGGCGGGTGTGGTCGCTCTCTTGCTGCGCCACGCCTTGGAAATCCCCGGCCGCACCGCCGCCTTGGTCACGCCCGACCGCGGGCTTGCCCGTCGGGTCGTGGCCGAGCTCAGACGCTGGGACATCGCCATCGACGATTCCGCCGGCACGCCGCTCGCCGACACGGCACCCGGCGCCTTTCTCCGGCTCATGCTCGACGCCGCGGTTCAGGGCCTGGCGCCGGGCGCCTTCTTGGCGCTCCTCAAGCATCCGCTCGCCAGCGGCGGCGCCGAGCCGGCGCGGTTTCGCGAGGCGGTCCGCCGGCTGGAACGCGCGATCCTGAGGGGCCCGCGTCCCGATGAAGGCTTCGACGGCCTCTATCGCGCGCTCGCGGAAAACGCCGACATCGATGCAGACTTGCGGGCCGCTCTCCTCGGCTTGCTCGAAGGCCTGGAAGCAGCGCTCCGTCCGCTCATCGCCGGACTCGGCGAGGACCGCATGGAGTTTGCCTTGCTCCTCGACCGCCACCTGGCAGCTTCCGAGGCCCTGGCGCACACGCCAGCGCAGGCCGGCGCCGAGCGGCTATGGGCAGGGGAAGCGGGGGAGGCGGCAGCCGAGCTCATCGTGGAGCTTCGCGCCGCAGCCCCTTCCATGGTGGCGATCCGCGGCGGCGACTATCCCGGGCTGTTTCAGACCTTGATCGGCCGTCGGGTGGTGCGCCCGCGCTACGGACGCCATCCGCGCCTCCACATCTGGGGGCCGCTCGAAGCGCGTCTGCAGCGCGCCGACCTCATGATCCTGGGCGGCCTGAATGAAGGCGTGTGGCCGCCGGAGCCGCAGGCGGATCCCTGGCTCAGCCGGCCGATGCGCGCTGCGTTCGGCCTGCCTTCGCCGGAGCGGCGCATCGGGCTCTCCGCCCATGATTTCCTCGAAGCCGCCGCCGCACCCGACGTGGTGCTGACGCGAGCCCGGCGAAGCGAGGGCACTCCCACCATCCCCTCGCGCTGGCTCTTGCGCCTGGAAGCCGTGCTCGAGCGCTTGCAACGGCCGCATGCGCTCGATGCCGAAGGCGAATGGCTCGGCTGTCGGGACGGGCTCGACCGGCCGGCTGGGTCCGTGCAGATGCCGCCGCCCATGCCCCGGCCGCCGGTGCATCTCAGGCCCCGTCGTCTGTCGGTCACCCAGATCGAGACCTGGATGCGCGATCCCTATGCGATCTATGCCCGCCACATCCTCCATCTGAGGTCGCTCGATCCCGTCGAAGCCGATCCGGGGGCGGCCGATCGCGGCCGCTTCATCCACCAGGCGATCGACGCCTTCCTCAAGGACTGTCCGGGCGCGCTGCCGCCCGACGCCCTCCCGCGTCTCATCGCCCATGGGAATGCAGCCTTCGCGCCGGCGCTCGCCCGTCCCGGCGTGTGGGCGTTCTGGTGGCCGCGCTTCGAGCGCATCGCTGGCTGGTTCCTCGAAGCCGAACAGGCACGCCGCGGCGCCATCGCCATGACCCAGAGCGAGGTCTTGGGCGCAATCGAGCTCGCCGGCCCGGCGGGCCCGTTCACGCTGACGGCCAAGGCCGACCGCATCGACCGGCTGAAGGACGGGCGTTTGGAGGTGATCGACTACAAGACCGGCCAGTCGCCCGGGCCGGCCGAGGTCGAGCAGGGCTATGCTCCGCAGCTGCCGCTGGAGGCGCTTATCGCCGAGGCCGGTGCCTTCGCCGGCGTGCCCGCCGGGCCCGTCGCCGAGCTTGCCTATTGGCGGCTTTCCGGCGGCGAGCCCGCGGGCGAGATCAGGCGCATCGGCGGCGAGGCGCCTAGCCAGCTCATCGCCGAGGCTAAAGCCGGCCTCATGCGCCTCATTGCCATCTATGACGACCCCACCACGCCCTACGCCCCACGCCCGAACCCGGCCTCGGCCCCGCGCTACAGCGACTATGAGCATCTCGCCCGGGTGAAGGAGTGGTCCTCGGGCGATGGCGGCGAGACATGAGCGTCGCAGCCGATCTCGAGCAGGATCCGACGGCGCGCCAACGCCGCGCCGCCGATCCCAAGGCCTCGGTCTGGGTTGCGGCTTCCGCCGGCGCCGGCAAGACCAAGGTGCTGACCGACCGGGTGCTGGCGCTCCTGCTCGAGGGCACGCCGCCATCGCGGCTCCTGTGCCTCACCTTCACCAACGCCGCAGCCGCGGAGATGTCGACCCGCATCGCCCACCGCCTGGCGACATGGGCGACGGGGATCGCCGCCGACGTCGATGGCGACGTCGCCGCCGTTCTCGGTCGCCCGCCCGAGGACGCGGTCAGAACCCGCGCCCGCCAGCTCTTCGCGCTGGTGCTGGAAGCTCCGGGCGGCCTCAAGATCCAGACCTTGCACGGCTTCTGCCAAGCGCTTCTTAAGCGTTTTCCGCTGGAGGCGGCCGTCGCTCCGTATTTCGAGCTGGCGGACGAGCGCACCGCGCTCGAGCTGCTGGCGGCGGCGCGCGATCACGTGCTGAACGAGGCCCGTGCCGGCCACGACCGGGCCTTGGCCGCGGCGCTGGCCGAAGTGACGGCGCAGGCGAGCGAGTTCACCTTCGATGAGCTGATGGCCGAGGTGGCGCGCGAGCGCAGCCGGCTCCAGCGCCAGTTGGATCAGGCCGGCGGGAGCGAGGCGCTGATCGCTCTCGTCTTCCGGCGATTGGGCGTCGAGCCGGCGACGACCGTCACCGACCTGATCCGGGCGGCGGGCGCCGAGGGCGCCTTCGATGGGCCGGGGCTCCGTGGTGCGGCGCGGGCGCTTTCGACCGGCAGCGATCGCGATCAAAGCCGCGGGCAGGCCTTGGCGGTGTGGCTCGCCCGCTCACCGGCGGAGCGTGCCCTCGGGCTCGCGACCTATATCGACCTGTACCTCACCCGCGAGCAGACGGTACGGGCCACACTCATCACCAAGAAAGCCGAGGCCGCCGATCCCGCTTGTTTGTCCGCCTTGCAGGCGGAGGCGGCGCGGCTCTCCACATTGATCAAGCGCTTGAACGCCCGCCGCGTGGCGGATGCGACCGCGGCGCTGATCCGGCTCGCGGGGACCATCCTCGGCGCCTATCGCACGCGCAAGGCGGCGAAGGCGCTCCTCGACTATGACGATCTCATTCTGATCGCACGCGATCTCCTCGAGCGTCCCGGCGTGGCCCCTTGGGTCTTGTTCAAGCTCGATGGCGGCATCGACCACATCCTGATCGACGAGGCGCAGGATACCAATCCCGAGCAGTGGCAGGTGGTGGCAGCCCTCGCCCAGGAGTTCTTCGCCGGCGAAGGGGCGCGCGAGGTCGAGCGCACCGTGTTCGCGGTCGGCGACGGCAAGCAATCGATCTTCAGCTTTCAGCGCGCCGATCCCGCCGGCTTCGAGACAATGCGCCGGCATTTCGCCGCGGCGGTCGCCGGGGCCACGCGGCGTTGGGACGAGGTCGAGCTCGATACCTCGTTCCGCTCGGTGGCTCCGGTGCTGCAGGCGGTGGATGCGGTCTTCGCCGACGCCGCCGCCGGCGACGGCGTCGTGCCCTCGGGCCAGGTTCCGCACCACCGCGCCCACCGGCA